>NZ_JARVGN010000256.1 GCF_029762515.1 Methanocalculus sp.
CGGTGTCGGGGACCCGGTATCCACCCCGATGGGGCTTGCCGCTCTTGGTGCCGGATTAGCGGTTGGTCTTGCCGGCCTCTCTGCCATCGGGCAGGGTATTGCTGCATCTGCCGGGATTGCTACAAGTTCTGAGGATGATACGGCTATGGGGAGATCCCTTGTCTTCTCTGTGATCCCTGAGACGCAGGCTATCTATGGGTTACTGGTTGCGATCCTGATCATGGCATTCTCAGGAATCCTGGCGGGTGATGCGGTTGCGACGATGGCGACCGGGCTTGCCGCGATCGGCTGCGGCCTTGCGGTTGGTCTTGCGGGTCTCTCTGCCATCGGGCAGGGTATTGCTGCTGCTGCCGGCTCTGCCTCTTCTGCTGAGCATGAAGGTGCTTTTGGGCGTGCCCTCGTCTTTTCGGTGATCCCCGAGACACAGGCGATCTATGGATTGCTGGTTGCGATCCTTATCATGGCGTTTACCGGGATGATTGCAGGCGGCCCGATCTCGGATATTTCAATTGGAATTGCCGCAATCGGGTGCGGATTTGCGATCGGCCTTGCGGCACTCTCTGCTATCGGACAGGGCATTGCTGCTGCTGCCGGAGCTGCTGCAACCGCTGAGAAACCGGAATCATTCGGCCGCTCCCTTGTCTTCTCGGTGATCCCCGAGACCCAGGCGATCTATGGGTTACTGGTTGCGATCCTTATCATGGCGTTCACCGGGATGATCACAAGGGATATCGTTCCCACACTTGCCGCCGGTTTTGCTTCGATCGCCTGTGGGATTGCGGTCGGCTTTGCCGCAATCTCCGCCATCGGTCAGGGAATTGCTGCATCTGCTGGGATCGCGACCACATCCGAGAGGGAGGAGATGTTTGGGAAGGGGCTCGTCTTCTCGGTTATCCCGGAGACGCAGGCGATCTATGGGTTGCTGGTTGCTATCCTGATCATGGCGTTTACCGGGATCATCACCCGTGATGTGACGGCAACAGCGGCCGCGGGCCTTGCCTGTATCGGGTCAGGATTTGCCGTCGGCCTTGCCGGACTCTCTGCTATCGGACAGGGAATGACTGCCGCTGCCGGGATCGGTGCGGTTGCACGGCGGCCTGAAGCGATGGGGCAGAGCCTCGTCTTCGCGGTGATGGCAGAGACGTTTGCAATCTTCGGCCTGCTGGTTGCGATTCTGATTATGTTTGGGATCGGACTCTTTGGAGGTCTCTGAATGGGGCTTGAGACGATCATCTCCTTGATTGTAGCAGAGACCGAAGAGGAGATTGCGAGGATCAGGCAGAAGGCAGAAGAAGAGTGTACTGCGATCCGGGATGCTGCCCGGGAGAGAGCCGGCCGTGAACGCGAGCGTATCCTCCTTGAAGGTGAACGCAAAGCCCTCCGTGCAGAACGAAAAGTCCTCCTCCAGGCAGAGTACGATGAGATGAAAGCACTCAGGGATGCAAGATGGCAGGGGATCCGGGAGGTATTTGTTGCTGCTGAAGAAGAGCTGGCAGATATTCCTTTAAAGCCGGAGTACCCGGGTATCCTCCATTCCCTCATCATTGAAGGGAGGGAGATTGTCGGGGGAGGAGAGATTGTTATCCTTTGCCGTGCTGCTGATAAAAAAGCGGTTGAAGATGCAGCAGAAGGACTTGACGGGGTTGCGATCCGATCCCTCCCTCTCCATGATCCGCAGATCCAGTCAGGCGGGGTGATCGTCATCTCCGCGGATACTCCCATCAGGTGCGATCAGACCTTCGCAACACGGCTGAACCAGATGAGGGATAGCCTGACACAGCAGGTATCCGTAATCCTCTATGGAGGTGAAGGAGATGGATATTGATCTGATCTTCTCAGAACTCTTCACCGGAGAAGGATCAGGGCTGATTCTGATTGCTTTTGCCATTGCATTTTTTATTGCAATCTTTGTGGCAGTCTCTGCGGGATGGTTCCGGATTATCCTGAGTATCGCCTCGTTTGCCTATCCCTCTGCAAGGGTCAGGGCGATGGGCAACCCGCTTGTGACGGCAGATGGTGCGGATACCCTCTCGGATGCCTCAGATCTCCTTGATCTCTTTGAGCGGGCGGCGCGATCCGGCCACATAATCGAGTACCGCGAAGGGATGGGTCCGGACGATACCGAACGGATGATCCGGCACTACCATTATACCCTGCTTGGCAACCTTACCGTATCTGTCCCGGATGCGATTCATTCATTGATCCTCGGATATATCCAGGTCTATCTGGCAGAGGAGGTTGCCTCTGTCCTGAGGGGGATTAGCGGTGGTCTTCCGGGGGATCTGATTGAGAAGAGGGCGGTTCCAATCGGGGCATTCTCCAGCTCAGCGATAAGGAAAGCCGCCCACTCCGGATCTGTTGAAGAGGCGGTTCAGCGGCTTGACCGGTCAGGTGTCTTCCCCCGCATACGGGATATCTGGAAGGCAGTTGGCGAACAGGAAGGATATGCTGCATTCGAATCGGCGCTCTTCTCTGAGAGCTACCGTTCTCTGATGATGACCGCCCGTGGGATGGACGAATCCCAGTATGAACCGGCAGTCCTGATGGCGGGACGGATCATAGACTGCGAGAATCTCAGGATTCTTATACGCGGACTGCTGTATGGTGCAGATTCAGCAGCAATTGAACCCTTCCTCATCCAAAGGGGAGGCTTTGAGATCTCAGATGATATGCTCAGAAACCTGGCACGATCTGCTGATCTTGTGGAGCTTGTCTCGCAGATCAGGGAGACGATGTATGGCCCCTATATCGAGCCTTTCATTGAGCAGGTGAGGAAGAGCAGGGATCCGGGTGCAATCGAGATGGGACTCTCGCAGTGCCTCCTCGATGTCGGCAGGATGGCGAGCAGCCAGTACCATCTCGGGAGCGGCCCCATCCTCCGGTACCTAATGGCGCTTGGCATCGAGTGCGAAAACCTGCGGGCGGCTGCTGCCGGAATTCTGTATCATGTGCCTGCCGAGACGATCAGGGCACAGATGGTGGTGGAGGTGAGTATGAGATGAGGATCGTGGCAGTTGGTGATCGTACAGTCATGCTCCTCTGCCGGCTCGGCGGTGTTGCAGAGACGATCCGGTGTGAGGATGATACCTCTGCCGAAGCCGCACTGAAAGAGCTTCTTATGGATGAATCAGTCGGTATCGTCCTTATACAGGATCGGTATGCACGGCCGCTCATCCCGCTTCTTGACGAGCATGGGCGGTCGCACCGGGTCTATCCGGTTGTTGTAGAAATACCGGGTCCACAGGGTTCGGTAAAAGGGGATGATGCCATAACCGAGGCGATCAGGCGTGTTGCCGGTCGGGGGATACCAGGGTGATTGGATGACAGAGAGCAGTATAATTCGGATTACAGGACCGGTTGTCGAGGCTGACCGGATGCGTGGAGCACAGATGTACGAGGTCGTCTTTGTCGGCGAGGATGGTCTCATCGGCGAGATAA
>NZ_JARVGN010000257.1 GCF_029762515.1 Methanocalculus sp.
AGGTTGCGATAATTGCTGCGGCTGCCTGCTCCACAGAGGCACGCCTGTTGATCGCAACCTCCATCCCCCTCTTCACGGGAACCGGGACTTTCACCCGCATCCGTCCGCTTTCAATTCGAAGATTGGTCCGGATCTCACAGCCGATATCTTCCTCTCCATCTTTTGAGAAGACGATCCCATCCCCTCTCTCCGGGTATGGTGCCGTCAGATCCCCGACGACTGCCTCACCGCGCTCACGATCATACCACTGGACGGTTCCAAATCTGACACCGCGGTTGTCAGGGCGATCTTCTGAGACAAATGCTGATCCAATTGCGCCAAAGAGGTGTCCCTCAGTAAAGCCGCGATTAAATGCAAACTGTGCTGAGAGCAGTTCCACCGGATCGGGTGAGAATGTCCCGGATTGAATCTGATCGAGTGCCTTTCGGTAGAGCGAGATGACGGTTGCCACATATTCAGGGGATTTCATCCTCCCTTCAATCTTGAGTGCCGCGACATCCATCATCTCAGGTAACCGGGGATATGTAGCGAGATCCTGGGGTGAGAGGAGGTACCCCCCGTCCCTCTCCTCCCCATCCGGAATTATTCTCCCAAATCGATCTCCTGATCCGATGATCGGAATGTACTTCCGGCGGCATGGCTGGGCGCAGGTGCCACGGTTTCCGCTTCGCCCGCCGATGACAGAAGAGAGAAGGCATTGCCCCGAGTACCCCATACAGAGGGCTCCATGTGCAAAGAGTTCCAGTCCTATGCCAAGCGTCTCTGCCTCATGCTGGAGACTCCTGACTTCATCGATTGAGAGCTCACGCGCAAGGACGACACGGCTGATCCCATGTGCTGCGGCATATCTGAGCCCTTCGATGGAATGGATCGTCATCTGGGTTGAGGCATGGAGCGTGAGCTTTGGCACAATCCGGCGTGCAATCGAGAGGACCCCGTGATCCTGGATGAGGATGGCATCGGCTCCGATCCTGTAGAGGAAGAGGAGGTATTCGGCTACAGCAGGCATTTCATCATCAGATACGAGGGTATTGACGGTAACATAGACCTTTATGGAACGGGCATGGGCATCCTGTATGACCTGTACCAGTGCATCATCATCGAAGTTTGCAGCATATGCCCGTGCGCCGAAACGGCTGCCTGAGAGGTAGATCGCGTCTGCTCCTGCTGCAACGGCAGCCTCAAATGCCTCGCGGGAACCGGCAGGTGCCAGAAGCTCAGGGATGTGGGTACTCCTCTCCATTATGCATACTTTTGGCACAGATGGAGATAAAAAGAGGGGATTACCGGATATCGACCCGCTCGCCGGTGACCATGTAATGGATCTTTTCGGCAGTCTTGCATGCATGATCCGCACACCGCTCAAGATAGCGGTCGATGAGGAGGTAGGTTGCGCAGTAGGGAATGGTTTTTGGATCCTCTTTCATGATCATGATACAGTCCTCATAGATGTTATATCGCATCCGATCTACACAATCGTCACGTTCAGAAAAGCCTCTGATCATCCCGAGATCATGTGTCCGGAAGGCGGTGATCGCATCTTCTAGCATTGAGATTGCAAGAGCGGCCATCTCCGGGAGCCCCATCATATCCTTAATGTGGATACCATCCGGGAGTTTATAGGTGCAATGGCAGATATCCTTTCCATATCTTCCGATCCTCTCTGCTGAAGTGATAAGGTTCATACAGCATGAGATGGTCCGGAGATCCCGTGCCACAGGCTGATTAAGTCCTATCAGCATGAGCCCCTCCTCTTCAAGCTGATCGCTCTTCAGGCTGAGGAAGATCTTTCTCGGAACCATTATCTGTTGATGCATCTCAGGTTGCCCGTTTGAGGTGTCGCAGGATATGCAGTGGCTCTCCATTCCGCCGGCAATCTCACATGCCTGCTCCCGATTAAGCGATCGGAACGCATCAAAGGAATCACGGAGCATTGTGAGGGCGAATATACTGTAATTCTCAACTGATATCTGGTATGCGTCGAGTTCCTGGTGAAAGTGGTCTTTCATGATAATCAACCAAATCTCCCGGTAATATAGTTCTCGGTCAGTTCTTCCTTTGGACGTTCAAAGATAACTGGAGTGGTATCGAATTCTATTAATTTTCCCATATACATAAACCCCGTGTAATCTGACACACGTGCTGCCTGCTGCATATTATGCGTTACTATGACTACAGTGTACTCCTCCTTAAGCTCAGTGATGAGGTTTTCTATCTTCGCTGTAGCAATGGGATCGAGGGCTGAGCAGGGCTCATCCATCAGAATGATATCCGGGTCAACTGAGAGGGTTCGTGCTATACAGAGACGCTGCTGCTGCCCTCCCGAGAGACCGCGTGCAGGGTCGTGCAGCCGGTCTTTTACTTCATCCCAGAGGGCAGCTCCCCTCAGACTCTCCTCTGCAATATCATCCAGCCTCTTCCGATCTTTGATACCATGCACTTTTGGTCCATAGATGACATTTTCATAGATGGATTTTGGAAAGGGATTTGGCTGCTGGAAAACCATACCTATCTTTTTTCGTAATTCAACGACATCGGTTGATCTCTCTGTGATCTCCTTGCCGTGGTAGAGGATCGATCCTTTGACCGTGCAGACGGGTATGAGATCATTCATCCTGTTGAAACACCTGAGCAGTGTGGATTTTCCGCAACCCGATGGACCTATAAGTGCCGTGACTTTATGTTTTGGGATTTTGATGTCGACACCGAGGAGTGCCTGTGCATCACCATAATACAGGTCAAGGTTTCTTGTTTCAAGAGCAATTTCTTTCATATCTCACCACGTAACGGTCTTTCTTGCATGCCTTCTCAGGATGATGGCAATGGTGTAAATGCCGGTGACCAGGGCGAGGAGGACAAGTGCGGTACCATATTTCTGCGTGTCAGCACCGGGTACATTAGTTGCCAGGATAAAAAGATGATAGGGAAGAGCCATCACCGGCTCAAATACCGATGTCGGGAGATATCGTTTTGAGAAGACAACGGCAGTGAAGAGGAGCGGTGCGGTCTCTCCTGCGGCTCTTCCGATACCAAGGATTGTTCCTGTCAGAATGCCAGGAGCAGCAGCAGGGAGTACAACCCGTGAGATGGTATGCCATCTTGTCGCTCCAAGCGCAAGACTTCCATGCCTGAGAGAGTCGGGAACAGACTTCAGCGCCTCTTCGCTTGTCCTGATGATCGTTGGGAGTATCATCAGGGCAAGGGTAATCTGTCCGGCTATTAGCGAAACGCCAAGACCGACAAAGAGGACGAGGAATGCAAATCCAAAGAGACCGAAGACGATCGAGGGCGTACCATTCAGGAGGTCGTTTCCTGCTCTTATAATCCTGGTGAGGCGCCCTTCGAGGGTATATTCATTCAGGTAGATTGCAGCTCCAACACCGATCGGGAGTGGGATCGCCACAGCTCCTGCA
>NZ_JARVGN010000258.1 GCF_029762515.1 Methanocalculus sp.
CGGCCGGGTTGATCGAACCCTGCCAAGGAGTGCTGCTCCGTAATGATTCATGCTGGTATATATTGCCTGCCGGAAGAGAAAAGTGAGGTGGTCAGAAGACCCTTTTCCGGCTTCATTCCGTTGTGCTTTTTCCAGGGAAGAGATGAACTGATGTTGCTTTAAATGCAATATATACCAAATCCCCGATTCCCAGTTCTGCCTCCTCGAAACCCTGCCTTGTCAGCGCGACAACAAACGTCACTCCAATGTCAACAATGAGCCTTATCATCGCGCCACAGTGGCGGATCTCAGATATCTTTCCGGGAAAGGCGTTTCGTATGGGTGATGCAAGAGGCGCGGTAGAGATGAGAATCTCCTCCGGGCGGACGGAGATGTAAACATCTCCCACTACTTCAGAATGAGCCCTGACAATAATATCCCCGATTTTTATGCTTGCAATTCCATTTTCAGACGTTGAAGTGCCTTTGAATACATTTGTGGCACCGACAAATTCTGCTACAAAATGGTTCTTTGGCTTTCTGAAGATCTCATCAGGTACGCCAACCTGCACTATTTTGCCTTCATTCATGATGGCAACACGATCGGCGAGATCAAATACCTCTTCAAAGTTGTGGGTGATATGAATGATCGTTGTTTTTGTGATTTCGTGAAGATCTTTTAACTCCTTTCGGAGATTCTCCCGTGTTTTTGCATCCAGTGCACTGAGAGGTTCATCCAGCAGGAGCGCCCATGGATTCATCACCATTGCACGTGCAATAGCTGCCCGCTGTTGTTCTCCTCCGGAGAGTGTATCAGGATAGCGGTGGAGAAGGTGGGCAATATGGAGCATTTCCGCATATCTCTGAACTGCCTCATGTATCTCGTCTGATGGAACCTTTTTGGATTTCAGGCCAAATGCGATGTTATCCCTGACAGTGAGATGGGGGAAGAGCATGTAATCCTGATAGACCATCGTGATATTCCGGTCCTTCGGAGGTGCATGGGTAATATCATCCCCATCGAGATGGATGGAGCCGCCATCAGGCTCATAAATGCCTGCGACAGTTTCAAGAAGTATTGTCTTGCCTGCTCCGGTTGGCCCGATGATCACGATGTATTCTCCTTTGGATATCTCAAGAGAGGCATGATCCAGGAAGAATTCTCCCATATCCTTGGATATATTCTGTATCTGTAACATCTTAACCTCCTATAATCTGGCGAATCCGCCGTAACGTTCGAAGATATAGAGCGAAAGAAGACTCATGAAGATCAAAATCGTTGCTGCCGAGATGGCAAGATCCAGTTTTCCGCATGACATATTCAGGAAAAGCGAGATTGGCAATGTTTCAGTTGACATACGGGTTGCCCCTGCAACCATCAATGCCGCACCGAACTCTCCGATGCCTTTTGCCCAGGTGATGACCGATCCGGCAAGGAAACCATTGGCTGCCATGGGAAGCGTTACCCTCCAGAGTGCCTGTGTATCATTACAGCCGAGTGTTTTGGCTACATACTCATAACGAGGGCTGATCCCTTCAAATGTTGAACGCATAATGCGGAGCATAAACGGGACATTCACAAAGAATTGTGCTATAATGATTCCCAGTGGAGTGAAGACAAAGACAAGCCCTGCCATGGCAAGCGCCTCTCCAACCGGTGTTGTTCCAAAGAAGAGCAGCAGCCCGACACCCGCAACAAGAGGCGGAAGGGCAAGTGGCATGTCGAGAATGGTGTTTACCACATGCTTTCCGGGAAAATCATATCGTGCCAGTGCATAGGCAGAAGGAACGCCGATTAGGATGCAGAGCCCTGTTGAGATAAACGATGTAACCAGGCTCAGGTAAATTGCAAAATGGATCTCAGGCGATTTTAGTGAGTTTATCATCCCCTCGAGTGTGGGATGGCTCATGATCAGAAGCAGGAGGAGTACGATGAAGAGAGCAAGCCCCACACCAATTGCAATTGTAGCAATCCTCAGGGGGGATTTGACACCCCTTCTCATAGGTTGATCCTCTTCCGATCCCTCAGCGCTTTTGGAGTGCTGTTCCATTCTGCGATGCCATCAAAGTGCTGGTCATCAACCCATCCGCTTGATACTTCATCTCTGTTGTCAAACTGAAACACATAGGGTTTGATGTCGATGAGCGGGGTTTTATCAAGGATATCCACGCCTTTGATGGTGAGTATATTTCCTTCGACTGCAAGGAGCCGGACTATTGAGATGCCAAGGGGATTTGGTCTGTTGAAGTGCCGGATGGCAAAGATTCCGCGTGCTTTTTCAACATCAAGAAATGGTCTCTGGAGCAGAGGCCCGCCCTGTGCACGGTGAAAGTGGTAAAGGAGAATGAGATGTGAGAACGATTCGATCTCCTGCAGCCCCTCTGCATATTCTGGGAAAACCTCTACTTTTCCAATAGATTCATTGAATATTCCCTGTATCGGAGTTTCTTCCTGATTTGTAAATTCTGAATGGATAAGACCTATCGGGTGGTAGCAGATCTCCATAGCTTTGATAGCGTTGTTCTGTTCATTCATCGGAAAATCACCTTGGAATAAAAAAAAGAGTATTTAGATCTCCCCGTAATAGGGGTCAGGGTATGTGGTGAACCCGTGTGCTGTAAAGATCGCTTTTCCTTCATCTGATGCGACAAAATTGACAAACTCTCTTGCAGTCTCCGGGTATTCAGAGAAGGTAAGGCTGCCAATCGGGACAACTTTCACGATATTCTGTTCCTTTGGTATAGTGATCTTTTCCAGTTTTTCACTCTCAAAGAGGTCTTCCCAGATAATCGCAGCATCTGTCTGCCCAAGTGAGGTATGGACAATAAGTTCGTTCACAGTCGCTGTTCGTGCAATGGTATTTGCCAGCACTTCATCAAGGATACCGTTGTTCTTCAGGAGGGTGTCAGAGAGTTTTCCAATTGCAGCAGCTTCTGCGTCTCCAAGCTCGACTTTGACACCCGGTTTTGCCAGATCTTCAAGAGATGTGATTCCTGCCGGGTTCCCCTTGGGAACAATGATGATCGGAATGTGGTAGACAACATTTGCTTCAGTGTCGATGAACCCCTTTTCACGGGCTGCATCAATATACGAGGTGGCACCGGGCATATATGCGTCACCCTGCTGTGTCAGCTCCATCTGTGAGAGGAGCGTGTTTGATCCGCCATAGTTGTAGTGGATCTTCACACCTGTTCTCTCTTCAAATGCCATTGCGATGTCGTCCATAGGTTCACGCATTCCTGCTCCGCAGTAGACGAGCAGCGAGTCAGGCTGTGCATTCTCTTCACCAGCTGGTGTTGTACCGGTGCATCCGGAAATACAGATGCAGGCAGTTGCTAATAGCATTACCAGAATAATGCCACTTTTTACGTTCATAGAGAAAGATGGCGGATCAGCTACGATAAATGTGTGGGTATATGCAGTTAATTT
>NZ_JARVGN010000259.1 GCF_029762515.1 Methanocalculus sp.
ACCGCCAGTTCCTGAAAACCCATCAGATCTACCAGGTTGGCAGGCTCCTCTTTGTCGGACCCCCCGGAACCGGAAAAACCTCGTTTGCACTCTCGCTTGCACGTGAGCTGCATATGCCGATCCTCGAGGCCCGCCTCTCGATGATCACCTCCCAGTACCTTGGAGAGACATCAAAGAATATTGACAGGATCTTTGAGATAGCAAAACGGCTGTCTCCCTGCATCCTCTTCATTGATGAGTTCGATTATGTGGCACGCACACGGGATTCAGATGATCACGGTGCGATGAAGCGGGCGGTCAATACGCTTCTGAAGAGCATCGACCAGATCAGCCTGGTCAAATCAGAAGTCCTCTTCATCGGGGCGACAAACCACCCGGGAATCCTTGACGAGGCTGCCTGGAGAAGGTTCGATGACGCAGTTCCCTTCACCATACCAGACGCATCCATGCGGGAGGCGATCCTGCGTACGATCACCCGGAGCCTCCGGATTGTTCCCGATATCCCGCTCCTCGCAGCCAGAACCGAGGGCTTCACTGGTGCCGATCTCCGCCTGATGATAAAAGAAGCAGTTATGGCCGCTCTCATTGAAGGGCGGGACCAAATTACCGATATTGATATCGAACAGGGGATGCTCCTTGTGGACCGGAGGAATGCGCTCCGGAAGACCGGATGGATCGGGGCATGAGGGTCACCTTCCTTGGAACCGGTGACGCCATCGGCACACCCAAGATCGGGTGCAACTGCGATCACTGCATTCAGGCATGGAAGGAAGGCAGGGAGCGGCTCAGGACATCCCTTTTGATCGAGACGGGTTCACACCACCTGCTCATCGATACCACCCCTGACCTCCGCAGACAACTCCTGTATGCCGGCTCTCCCCATATCGATGCCGGAATCTGGACTCATGGCCATTACGACCATTTCATGGGATTTGGGGATTTTTACCGGATTCAGAAACCGCCTGCCATGTATGCGGCACCGGAAGTGCTCGACTATTGCAGCAATGTTTTTTCATTCCTCCCTTCACCGGGGCATCCAGTATTACCCTATCAGCCATTTGCGCTCTTCGATCTCACGATCACCCTCTTCCCGGTTGACCATCCCGGCGCTCCGACATATGGTGTAAGAATTGAATCAGGTGATTCTGTCCTCGTCTATTCGTCAGATACGCGCAGGGGGATCCCGGAAGAGAGTATCGATTGTATGAGGGATGCGGATCTTCTCATCCTTGACGCCATGGCGCCGTCGCACCTCACGATCTCAAAACATATGAACTATACCGATGCGCTTGACCTCGCAGATGAGTTGAAACCAAAAGAACTCAGGTGCGTACACCTGAGCCACATGGTCTCATGGGATCAGCCGTATTCGGCATATGATATGGAGACCTTTGATCTCAGCCTCCGCTAATGGCTATATAGTCTCCCTGCCAATTGATATACAGTATGAACATAAAAATTCTTGAGCTTGAAAAAAATAAGGTCAGAATGGTGTTGGTTTCAGAGAAACACACCTTTATGAATCTTCTGACCGATGAGATCCTGAAAGATCCGGCCGTTGATGTTGCCAAATACCAGATCGAGTACCAGTTCTCTGACCCCGAACTCCTCGTCACAACCGACGGCAGTAAGGATCCTGTCACAATCATCAGGGAAGCATGCGAGCGGATCAGCCGCTCCTGTGACGAACTGCTGACACAGGTACAATCTGCATAAGGTGTTCTTTTCAGGAGAAGTCTTCGATACCATATCCGGATCTGATGCTTTGGAGAGAGCATTGGATCCCGGAAAAACTCTCTTTTACGTATTTTGGGTTGAAAAAAAAGACCTGGCGCATTACACCCGCTGGGTGAATGCAACCTGACCTGATATCTTTGATATCTTGACTTTGATCTTCTGCCCCGGCTTTCCGTTGGTGACATAGAGGATATATTTACCCACCTTGGCAACCCCGTCACCACGGCGGCTGACCGACTCGATCTCCACCTCGATCTCCATCCCTTCTTCGAGGCTGGTTCCCTTCACCTCGGTTCTGGCACGCCGCTTTCTCACCGGACGGTGGCTGCCGCAGGCATCACACCGGAGCATCTGGATACGATCGTCCTTGACAAGCCGGGTATCGGGCCGCCCGCACTCGGAACAGATGACATAATCGTCGATGTAATTCCTGACGATCGCTTCAAGGACATCCGTTTCAAATTTGCCATTAAAGATTGCACGGGTTCCGTCAATCTTACCGGCAGTTCCAAGCTCCCCGAGCATGAATTTCATCACGTGATCGGGTTCCCGGTTCAGTGTCCCGACAATATCCATGAAATTTTCAAGGATCGTCGTCTTTCCTTCGGGGTATGATTTGACTTGTGGCACGACAAACCGCTCCCCCGTATCCGACGGTTCGGTGATGCCGGTATAAGCCTTCTTCAGGAGATCCTCGTAACTATCGACCATGCAGAGTATATGGGGGTCATAGTGCTAAAAAGTGTAGTATGGGCAGGGAGAGTGATCCTTATTTCTTCTCTAAAGATGACCTCTAAGGAATGCTGTCCGCCGAAGATCTCACGATCATCCGCTCACGCCTCGGACGGGATATCACCCCCCTTGAGGCGGTCGCTTTTGAGAACCTCTGGAGTGAACACTGTAGCTATCGCTCAACACGGGCTCTTCTGAAGACTCTCCCGACAGAGGGGAGAAACGTCATCATCGGGCCGGGAGACGATGCTGCTATCGTCAGATACAATGAGAAGACCGCGCTTGCGATCGGGATGGAGAGCCATAACCATCCAAGCTATGTTGACCCCTATGATGGTGCCGCAACCGGTGTCGGGGGCATTGTCCGGGATATCATCTCGATGGGTGCCCGCCCGATCGCCCTGATGGATCCCCTCTGCTTCGGAACCCTCGATTCCGAGAAGACGCGCCACCTCTTTGAGCATGTCGTCTCCGGTATCGGGGATTACGGAAATTGTATCGGCGTGCCGGTTGTCAGGGGAGATCTCATCTTTGACGAGAGTTACCAGGGCAACCCGCTTGTCAATGTTGTTGCTGTCGGTGTCGTTGACCCCGAACATATCATCACCGGCAGGGTGCAAAAGCCCGGTAACCATCTCATCCTCTATGGTTCCCGGACGGGCCGCGACGGGCTGGGCGGCGCTTCCTTTGCCTCGCGGGATCTGAGTGAGGATTCGGAAGCAGAAGATCGCCCGAGCGTGCAGGTTGGCGATCCCTATACCGAGAAGCTCCTCATCGAGGCGACGATGGAGATGTGCGCAACCGGGAAGGTGCTCGCCTGCCGTGACCTCGGCGCGGCCGGGTTTGCCGGTGCGTCAAGCGAGATGTCAAGCACATTCGGGGCCCGGATCAGTGCAGATCGAGTCCCTCTCCGTGAGACCGGTATGAATGAGATTGAGA
>NZ_JARVGN010000025.1 GCF_029762515.1 Methanocalculus sp.
TCCGCCGCCGGAGTGCCCGGTACGAGAGGTAGGTGAAGACGGCAGAGAAGAGCATGATGAGCAGTATCATGATGCCTGTTGCGATATTGCCGATCAAAAAGATCCTCAGGGCATCGGATCCAAATGCCATCCCAAACGATCCGATACCTGATCCAAAAACCATGATCCAGAAGACTTTCCATGGATCGATTCCGATCAATCTCCCGATTGCTGATCCCATCAGGGATCCGGCACCCTGTATCGGGAGCGTCACATAGAGGAGGAGCGTGAGTGCAGTAAACCGCTCCATCCAGGGTTTTTCAGCAATCAGGGCTTCAACATCCGAGATGAGCCTTTCCATATATGTCCCGATTCGTGGAATGGCAAAGAGATGCTGGAAATTCCACGCCATAAAGAGGGCTCCGGCCGCATCAAGGACAAGGATGGTGAGACCGGCGTACCACCATGAAAGCCCGGCGACGATAGCAACCGGGATGATCCATCTGCCTATCGGAGTTACGAGATAGGCCAGAACCACCGATAGAAGAGTGATAAGGAGGAACGGGGGCAGGAACAGAGCTGAGATGGCACCATAGATCAGAATGAGTAAAAATGGAACGACAATCCCGATCAGGGGATACTCTTCTGGTATATCCACAATCAGGATTGGAAGGGGTTGAAAATAAAGGTGTTTGAAGGTTTAGATGGAGCGGAAGAAGACCGTTGTTTTGATCTCCTCTGCGCCAAAGAATTTCTTACAGAAATCAGCTGTGATCTGCGGCGGGTATTCCTTGCAGCTGAAGATGTCAAGGTATGCACCATTTGTGTCGTTTGCAAAGTGCCCGGTGATACACGAGGTCTCAATCAGCTGTACTAATGAGTATCCGGCAACCCGCTCATTTGGACCGAAGTTCACAATAACCGGTTCACCGAAGCGTTTCATATCAATGAGATCACAGACCTCCACAATGAACTGGTGGAGTTTCTGCGGGTCACGGATTGTCTCCGGGTTGCAATTCTTCAGATCAATTGCCGTGCAGAGGCCCCACATGTTCTCCTCCTTATAACGGTTCATGATCTCTCTGTCGGACAGTTCTTTTGGTATCTGCATAGTCTGGGTCATGGTCTTACAATCTCCCTCTTTGGATACTAATAGGTTTCAAAATTCAGTATATAAATATTTCCTTATAGGAAAACGATTATAATCAGCCAATTACGCAACCAGAGAGCATATTTTGGTCAAAATCGACTAATTTGAGTTTTGTGTCATCCAATCTAAAAATAAGCAATTATAATCGAACAAATTTGAAAAAGCTCAATTTTGCCATCGATAAAAAAAAGAAGAAATTTCAGGTCATGCGCTTTTTGAAAATGATTTGAGTATATAAAGGTAGGAGGGAGCGAATCACCCCTGACACCAGGTCATTATGGCTTTATTATAGCTCCAGATCCGGAACAGGACCCTTCAGTGATTGATAGGTGGCAAGTGCAATCGGATTCCCAAGAATAATCCGTTTCAGTGTCTGTTGGATTGTGAGGGAGGAGGCATGGTTTAAGAGATTGACAAGTATCTCCATCAAAGGAATATGGGTTTGTGTGTCCATACGGTCAATATGCGAGAAGGTAGTAAGAAGCCCTGTTGTTGTGTATTCATTGACTTCCATCAGGCGTATCAGAGCATCTGCTAAGAATACTCTCCCTTCCTCTGTCTCAAGGGATATCTTACGATTCCGGGCAAACCTCCCATAGAGCGCCCGTTGATCGTTTGCCTGTTCTATCCTGAGGTAGCCGGAGTCCTCTATCTCCCGGAGAAGAGAGACCAAATCATCTGCATCTGCACTTGTTGTTGCAGCGAGGAATTGTTCCCATACAACCGGATCCCTGCTTGCCTCGTCCATCATTTCCCGGAATAATTTCAGCCGCTCAGGGTCAGTTGAGGCAATCAGAAGACCATAGGCATGCATTCGATCGGTTGAAACAGGAGTATTCTGGAACTGGTTTTTGATCATTTCATGTACTTCAGGGGTGTCGAGCCGGGCAAGGAGGCGCAGACAGAGGTTTTTCACCTGGCGGTTCCTGATGAAGACGGCAAGGCCCCCGATTGATTCCCAGGTATGATCAGTCTGGTGGTATGCCTGGTAGAGTGCCATGAGAGTCAGGGCATGTGCCTTTGCAATCGCAAGTTCCAATCGGCGGCGTGCATGATAGGCAGCCAGATAGTGGTGGGCAAGTGCAGGATCTGCTGCATCCGGGAAGATGGTAAGAACCTGTGCTCCGGCCCCTTCCATCAGTTCGGTATCTGAGAGGAGATCAATGTACAGGGTGATGAAGTCGGGAGATGGTTCCGCATCCTGATCCTGCATGAGGCGGAGGATCTCTTGCGACGAGAGCGAATGAAACGCAAAAAACCGACCTGCAACATCCGGATCGGTCCGCGCCTGGAGGTACAGGAGATCCTCATCAGGATGGTAATCAAGGAGCCCGTAGAACGAGAAGCCACGGTTCAATGAGTAATAATCGGGACTATCGACATCTTCCATGATGATCTCCTCCTCCGCATCCTGGACCAGATGAGATGTTGAAGCGATCTCTGTGCCATCAGCCTTCATCAGGGCAAGCCTGAAGGGGAAGCACCAGGGAGGAGCGCCACCGGACTGGCGGAGGCGGATAGCACAGCGGCGATCATCCGGATCATAGGATGGGGTGACGGTGAGCGTCGGGAAGCCCGATCGTTTCAGCCACCCTTCTGCCATTGGTCCGAGATCCATCCCGGCGATGGATCCCATCAGGCGTACCCAGTCATCACGGCTTGCATTTGAATGTGCAAACTTCCTGTGGTACAGCGAGAGAGCCCATACAAAAGGCTCTTTTCCGAGGATCAACTCAACCATCCTGACAAATTCAGGCGCTTTCACATAAGTTACCGAGGTGATCAGGTCATTTGGATCATTGAAACCGTCCGGCTCTATCGGCATTGCAGCAGCCCCGGTATCACGTGCAAAGGTTCCGTCCGCCGGATCGAGGAGAGAGAGGATTGTCTGGAGGCGGCTGTACTCCTCACCGAAATGGAAGGCATGGTACTGCTGTTCGATATGGACGGTGACGGCTTCATTCAGCCAGATCTCAAATGGCGTCTCCCCGGTGACTTCGGAACCATTCAGATTATGATAATACTCATGCAGTTTAACCCGCATCAGGTACTCAAAGCCCGCATCAGTCATCCCGGCAAACGGCATCAGGCGGTTTGTCGAGATGGTGGTATTGCCGACATTCTCCATTCCACCAAAGTCGGAGTTCTGCATCCCGATCTCCCGGTACACCGAACCGGTATAGATGTACCCCCCGACGATCTCATGATCAAGATGCTCCATCTGGCGGGAGATCCGCATGAGATCCTCTTCATCTGCCCCGCGTCTCCTGAGTTTTGCCCGCTTGTTATAGAGCCGGTAGATCTCATGCCTGACCTCAACCTGTTCATAACAATGGGGGCCTGTGAAGAGGTAGACCCAGAGGATGCCATCCTCAAGGACATCGAGTGCCTGTTCTGCCCGTATCGGATCGGAACCGGGAGGGCAGAAAAGCTCTATCTGGAAAGATCTCCCTGAAGGATATTCAAATGTCCGCTGGAAGGAGGCATAGGTGCCGACACCAAGGAAGAAGAGATATGGTGCCATGGGTGTCGTGGTATTCTCATAGGTGATTGAGTCCCGCTCACCCGTGGCAGGGTGCGGGTGCAGGAACCGGGAGGAGTGGGAGAATGAATGCCCTTTTGCGAGCCGGTGGCGGGGGATTGCAATATCGCCGTTTGAGATCATATGGGTATACCGCGAGTCGGCGATGATGGTTGTCCTGTATCTGCATTTGGCGGTCATCTCGTCGATACAGGGGACCAGACGCTGAAATCCCCACTGCTGGCACTGGGTAATCTGGGTAGGCGGTGCATCTATCGGTGTTTCATCATAGTAGAGGCCTTCGAGGAGCGTGTGGGACGGATGGCAGATCGTCTCGCTCCGTATGACAAATTCGGTATCTGAAGGTATTTCATCCCCAAAAGATATCAGAATACCATCTTCCTCCACCACGTATTCAATCCAGTGTCCACGGCATGAGAGGGAGTGGATTTCCAGTCCCTTTGCATTCAAACGCAGGGAGCGGATGGGAGTAGCCTGTGTCCTGAAGAGGGTTTCTGCAAGGACGCGGGTCTCGGTATCCGA
Organism: Methanocalculus sp.; assembly: GCF_029762515.1. Lineage (GTDB taxonomy): Archaea > Halobacteriota > Methanomicrobia > Methanomicrobiales > Methanocorpusculaceae > Methanocalculus. Next base: position 4,194 of record NZ_JARVGN010000025.1, read on the forward strand.
GATGGCAAAAGTGAGATCCATATGAATGACATCAACGGGGGAAGGGGAAAAGTCCGAGCGCAAGTACCGGAATCGCGGAGCCATGGGGATGTATTCGATTTGGAGAAGGTAAAAGGTGATGGTGAGTGGAGAGGAAAATCCGGTCATTATCGTGATCGAGATGGGGAGGCGGAACACGATCTATCGAAAATTGTGAAACCCTCTTGTTACACAACTTCCCCTCTCCCACAACCAACAGACCAAAATACTCCCTCCCTTCATTATTCACTATGAAATACTATCCCGATGCCAGCGGGAGCCTCACCTACCCGGAAGTGAACGTGGCAATTGAAGAGGTCTTTGCAGAACATGGACGGGGCAATGTCCAGATGCCTCCAAAGATCTATATCACCTTCCCGGAGGGTGATTTTCGGACGATGCCCGCGTCAATCCCCTCACAGAATCTTGCCGGTGTGAAGATTGTGAATGTCCATCCCGGCAACCCTGCACACGGTTTGCCGACGGTGATGGCAACGATTATTCTTATTAATCCCGCGACAGGGATACAGACGGCACTCATTGATGCAACCGCCCTCACCGATATGAGAACAGGAGCAGCAGGGGCGGTTGCTGCAAAATACCTCGCACAGAAGAAACCGCTGACAATAGGGCTTGTCGGGAGCGGGCGGCAGGCAGAAGCCCAGCTGAATGCAATCGCAGCGGAGTGCGATATCGAAGAGGTGATCGTATGGAGCAGGAGAAAGGAGAATGCGGATCGGTTTGCCGGGGCATATCAGCAGTCTCCGGCAAAAAGCGTCAGAACAATTGAAGAAGCATGTAACTGCGACCTCCTCGTCACCACAACGCCATCACGGGAGCCGCTGATCAGATCAGAATGGATTCAACCGGGAACGCATATTAATGCCATCGGAGCCGATGCTCCCGGCAAGCAGGAGCTTGAATCCGCACTGCTTGCCCGTGCCGAGGTCTTTGTGGATGATTACGAGCAGGCGATCCATTCCGGCGAGGTGAATGTGCCGATCAGATCAGGTGCGTATTCGGCTGAGAGAATCGCGGGAACGCTCGGAGAGGTGGTGATTGGCCGGAAACAGCGGAGTTCGGCAGATGCCATCACGATATTTGATTCAACCGGGCTTGCGGTGCAGGATCTGGCGATAGCACGGATTGTTGTTGAAAGGATGGAAGGAAAAGAGATAGAAGAGGATAACCGGCTTATTCCACCGGCACCTTGATAGTGATCTCATAGGAGTCGATCAGCCGCCGCTCAACGATCATGTAGTAGCTCCGCCCACCTTCAAAGAACTTATGTTTCCAGGGGCGGGGATCGCTATCTCCTTCCCAGAGGCTGCTGTCAAGAATACCCCCGCCAGTCGGGGTGATAGTAGCAACCGTTCTCCCGGGATCTGCTCCATCCATCACGGTGATGGAAAACCGGGGATATCCAACGACGCCCATGACTCGCTCATCGGTGACAGATATATCAGCACCAGGGTTAATCGATGTCTCAAGCGTATACCAGAGCTCCCATCGGGGGAACGGAATAGTAAATACTTCGGTTGTCAGGGGTGTGCCGGATGTGAGCCCTTCACCCGTTCCCGCACGGAAGGTGGCATAGGTAGTAAGCTCAGGTATTCTTGGCCCCGAGTCGATGGGAGAGCGTGCCTGAAGGTGGCTATCATCCCGTGTCAGGTGATAGGTTCCCGGATCGACATATCCGAGCTGGATTGGGGAGCCATCCCATGCCTGAACCGGACGATCGCCAATCCCGGCACCTTCAACAGTTGATGGATGGGGGATCCGGATCTGGCCAAGCGGCACCGGTGTCGGGGTTGCAGTCGGTGCCGGTGCCCGCTCGTCTCCGACACCAGGGATTGAGGGGATCTCCGGTATGCTCAGATCCGGGCTCTCACCGGTTGCCATCGGCTTGATGACGAGAGCTACAATGATAATGATAAAGATCCCGGTGAGGAAGATCATCCCGTCCTTTTTATCCATAGTATACCACCCCTAAGAGAACCATGCCCATCAATGGAGTGAACCACAAGTGTGCCAGTCCTCTTGATGTTACGCCTTATGTACGTACTAAGGGTAACAACCCTATTATCAATTTCCCAACAATCACAGGCAGTTGACTGAAGCAGAGGGTTCAGAGAAATAATGCAGAGACGCAGTTCAGAAGCTTTGTTGCGAGAGAGAGGAGGTGTAGAGCCATTATCTTATCCAGACAATCACATATTTCTTAAAGACAATTGTTAGATAGAGCACACGAAAAAACAGGAATTGCCTCCGTTATGGTCACCTCATCCCAATTGAGGAGCCCGGAATGGAAGCTACGATACATACTTATTTATATTATTGAATACACTAGGGAACTATGAATATTGGTTCGCTCCCACAGGAATGAATCTGATATTCTGTAAAGGAAAAGAAGGTGATTATAAAATGAGTCTTAAAAGAAAAGAGGACGGCTTCACCGGCCTTGAGGCTGCGATTGTCTTAATCGCATTCATCGTGGTCGCTGCGGTCTTCTCATATGTTATGCTCGGAGCCGGGTTCTTCACAACCCAGAAGAGCCAGGAGACTGTCTTTGGTGCGGTTGGCACTGCAACTGCTAATATGGAGGTTACGGGCCCAGTTATTGTAACTACTGGCGACGGGGGAGCTGTTGAGTCGATAACATTCACGGTGGTTCTTGCCGCAGGTGGGGCACCGATGGATACGAGTAAGTTTACCTATATTGCATCGAATGAATCTGCCTACTTTGAATTTGGAAATGCTGATGTAACCAAAACATGGTACAGTGAGGGAGAGCAATTATCAGGATCTAATGCAAAGACATTCCTTGAGCGTGGCGATGTTTTAGACATCATTGTGCCCAGCGAATACAATGTTGTGGCGGCGAACAAACCATTCACGATTGAAGTGAAACCACCGGTTGGCGCATCACTCTCAATCAAACGTTATGCACCACTTTCACTTGCTGCGAACAAGATCTATGAGGTTTACTAAGGTGATCTATTATGAAGAAGAATGAAAATGCATTTACAGGCCTTGAGGCTGCGATCGTCCTGATCGCCTTCGTCGTCGTCGCCGCAGTATTCTCATATGTGATGCTCGGTGCAGGATTCTTCACAGCACAGGAAGCACAGTCTGTTGTTCACACAGGTATGGGACAGGCAGCATCAAGTATAGAAGTTCTCGGAGACGTCTATGGTTTCAACAATACAGATTCATCAGGTATTGATAATATTACCTTTACCATTGCCCTGACATCTGGGAATACACCAATGGATATCGCTCGTATGAGAGTAACACTGGCAACACCCACTGCAAGGAATATCCTTGAACTGGCAGGTACCACGGGAAAAGTATCAAATGTCCCCCGTGGAAATTGGAGTGTAACCAATATCTACGATGAGGTCAATACGGGGGATCTGGTTCTTGATCCAAATGAGAAGTTCCAGATAACCGTAAGACCACCATTATCGAATGTAATACCAGCCGACACAAGGTTTACCATAACAATGCAACCTGAGGTTGGTGCAATGACTACAGTGGTACGGACAACTCCTGCTGATATGAAAGCAGTGAACATTCTCCGGTAAACCATCATTAACTTCCCTTTTTTTAGAAATCCTAACAGGTAAGCTCAGGCTCCTGAGCCAAAAATATGATTGATTCCTTACTGCAAGGCAGACATTCATTCCCTCCTAACCAAAGACAGAGGAAACCCATTAGTGAAGAATTCCCCCATCCCCCACACATAATACTCCAATCCCTCTGAATTAAACAAAACTATTATATATCACTCAAATAATATACTTAGCATATGGCAGTAAACCAATCTCAGGTCGATAACATTCTGGCGACCGCCTCCGCCGACGATCCCGAGGTTAAACTGCAGAACCTGGAACAGGAAGTCGACCTCATGAAGAAGTCGATCAAGAAGCTTTTGATCGATATACGTGAGCGTCTGAACGAAGCCGATAACCCCCTGACAGTCATTGCACAGGGAGGCGAAATAGTTGCAGGGCTCACCCCTGCTGATGCTGCCAAAATCCAGGATATTGAAGAGAGAACAGAGGAGGATGCAGCCAGGATTCAGGAGCTTGAGGAGAAGGTGGAAGAACTCCTCTCCCGCCCCGTCGGAGAGAGGGAGAAGCCGCTGCCTGAGAAGAAGGATACACGTCCTCAACAAATATATGATGATGAGTTCATCCCGGAGATGCCTGCCGAGTACGCACTCCCACGGGTTCCGGCAGTCGATCCCAATACACGGCTCCCGGCAAATCTCCCGATGAAAAAGGAGGAGGATGGGAAACTCTGCCTTCACAAGGTGTACCAGCTCTTTAACTGGACAAAGGCTGCCATCACCAAGTACGGCCATGACAGGCTGGATATCATGCTCGATTCATACCAGTCCATTGGGTACATCACAAAAGAGGCAGCCGACGAGGTGAAAGAGATCGCCCGGATCATGCCCGCCTCGCTTGGAGAGGAGCATGAGGTTGGGGCGGATGAGTTTGTTTCAGAGCTCTACGTCCTGAACCAGATCCTGGATCCCGAAGACACCTCCCTTGACCGGGACATGATCACTGTGATGATGGAGCGGGATACCAGGAAAGGCTTTACAAAACGTCCAAAATTACCAAAGGAAGAACCAGGTGAGGAATGGGCACACCTGATCGATAAGATATAACCCTATACAAACCATACTATACCAGGAACAACAACTCTATGAATGAGCCATCATGAGTTCGGAGACCTTCGTCACTGCCATATTTCTTATCACTGCCATCATAGCAGCAGGTGTGCTCGTCAACGCAGTTTTTCCCTCCATCTACATGGCTTCCGAGACCTTCGTATCAAGCTCTCATGAGATGGATGACCGATTGCGAACCGATATTGCAATTGTCAATACAGTCATAAACGAAGATGATAATATCGCCTATGTCTGGATAAAAAATACCGGCGTGAACCCGATAGGCGATAGCCTGATCTCCCGTTTTGATATTTATCTTGGAAAAACCGGCCAGATCAGGCGGATGGAATATGATGCAGCCGCCGGAAAAACTCCTACAGCGGGGAGATGGAATTTTGAACTCTATGATGACAACAGTAACGGACTCTGGGATCGTGGAGAGACACTTGAGATCGTAGCAAATAGTGGGAGTGTTGCGGAAGGGGACAGGATGACCTTCCAGATCGTCCTTACAAATGGCGTTCGCAGAAACATTGAATTTACAGTCATCTAGGAGGTGTTTGAGATAGGATTTGCAACCATAATAGGAGCGATTGTAGGGGTCTTTCTTCTTCTTGTTGTCGCATACCTTCTGATCGGAGCCACCCTGATCACTGCTGAAGTCGTGATGACAGCACAGCGGGATATGACTGAGGTGCAGACAGACAAAACAGGAACCTCCATCACAATTGATGAGCATCTGATTGCAGAGAATACAACACTCTATGTTCTGGTAAAAAATGATGGAACGACGGTGATCAAGAATCCTCTTCAGATGGATCTGTTTCTTGCAACCGACACAGGCACCCAGACACGGGAAGAATGGCAAAAAATCGGAATCACCCCCGATCTCATCAACCCCGGATTCCTTGATCCGGGTGAGGTGCTGAATATGAGTGTGAGTATTGATGAACTGAGCCCCCCCATCTGGGTGAAGGTGGCAACACCAACAGGCACCGCTGCATCTGCATATCTATGAGGTGATAAGAATGGGCGTATATGATGATGACGAGGACTCCGGCAACTCATACTTAAATGACCTGATCGGGGGATCAGACAAGCAGATCCTCTCGACAGGTAACCCCGAGATTGACAGAAAGATTGCAGACGGTCTGCCTCTCTACTCGATGACCCTGATCGAGGGCGAGAACGATACCGGCAAGAGTGTCATCACCCAGCAGATCATGTGGGGTGCGATGAAGAATTCATTCACGGTTGACCTCTTTACAACAGAGAGTACCGTCAAGAGTTTCCTCAAACAGATGGAGTCGATGAGTCTGGATATCTCAGATTACTATGCATGGGGGTACATTCGGGTATTCCCCCTCCATGTGGTTGGATTTGACTGGGATGAAGGTGATATGCAGGGCATCCTGGGCCGGCTTGTGAAACACATGCAGAGTAGCAAGGCAGAGGTCATCATCATCGACTCGCTCACCCTCTTCTCTGAATACGCATCAACAGATATGGTCATGACCTTCTTCACAAACTGCAAGACCCTCGTTGATAACGGCAAAACCATCCTGATCACCCTCCACACCTATGCATTTGAAGAAGACTCGCTTGTTCGGATCCGCTCCACCTGTGATGCACACCTGGTGATGAAGAAGTCACTTATCGGTGATAAGTACGTCATGGTGATGGAGGTTGGAAAAGTGCGGGGTGCGAGAAAAACTACAGGAAACCTGGTATCCTTTGAGGTTCACCCGGGGTATGGCATGAAGATCATCCCAATGTCGGTAGCAAAAGTATAGATCATGGCATCCTCACTCTCAGTGGACGTAACCCTCCCCTTTCAGCCCCAGACAGCTGATGTCGAAGAGATCTATGAAGGAGATCTTGAGTCATCCGCACTGTACCGTATGCTCCCCGAGAATGCCCGGGAGTACGTCCGTGAGAGCCCGCACCTCCTCGAATATCTTTTAATTTTTCCTGTTGATATCTATGGCATCCCGCTCTTCCTCTCGGAACTGAAAGGCGATCTCAAAAAGATGGAGAGCCCGAATGTCATCTACCCTGTCGGAAATGAAACATTTGTCCATATCCTCCCTGACCCAAATGATGTCAGGCAGTACTATATTCCAATAGAGCCCTCGTTTCTTCACAGTGTCGGCTACCTCAACGCCGCAATCGAATGTA
>NZ_JARVGN010000260.1 GCF_029762515.1 Methanocalculus sp.
AGAGCTATGGCGATGAGGTTGTCATTGATGAACTGCCGACAACCCCGGATATGATGGATGAAGCGCCAACATTTTATGCTAACCCGGCAATTCTCAAGCCATTTGAGTACCTCCTGAGCGTCATCTCACACCCAAAGTACCGGGAGATCGATCCCACTCCGATCTTTGCCGTCTTCTTCCCGCTCTTCTTCGGGTTAATTGTGGGTGATATCGCGTATGGTTTCATTATTTTAGGCATTGCCGTCCTGCTAAAGAAGAAGTTTGGAGAGCGGTTTGACTGGATACATCCTCTCATGAACCTGATGATCATCGCCTCGTTTCCGACGATCATCTTCGGCTTTATATTCGGGGAGTTCTTCGGAGATTTTGGAGAGCATATGGGCTGGTTGCACCCCCTTGAGATCATGGGTGTCACCTGGCACCGGCTTGATGCCCTGATCCCGATGCTCGTCCTGTCAATTGCTATCGGGGTATTTCATATCATATTTGGCCTCTGCCTTGGGATCATCAACCAGTGTACCAAGATGCGATGTACAAAGTATGTCTGTGAATGCAGGAAGCATATCTGTGAAAAAGCAGGGATGATCATCGTCATCGTCAGCATCCTTATCCTGCTCGGATCAATTATACGGATTATACCGGAGATCCTGATGTATCCCGGGATGCTTATGCTTGCTATAGCCCTTGCCATGATCATCTATGGAGGGGGGGTGATCGCCAGTATCGAGGTCATCAGTGTCATCTCCAATATCCTCTCCTATGCACGTATTATGGCAATAGGGACTGCATCGGTCATTCTGGCACTGATTGCCAACCAGGTTGGAGGGATGATGGAGGTAGCGTTTGTCGGGGTGATTGTCGCTGCATTAATTCACCTGATGAATGTCCTGTTAAAGATGTTCGTTGCGTCTCTCCATTCATTCAGGCTTCATATTGTTGAGTTTGCTCCCAAGTTCTCTGAAGGAGGAGGAAAAGTCTATAATCCCTTTGGAAAGGGTGGCCGGGGTTGATTCGATGATATGAACAGCCTTTCTGGTGAAAGTGAGATGAACAACATGGCACAATCGCCGTGTCTGGTGCGCAATATCTCCATATTCGATTCGAATCCCGATTTTGGGGCTTTTGTGCAGGGAATGAGTGAGTCTGTCAAATAATACACATCTGGTACATAAAAGGAGTTGAGTAGGACTATGGATTTTGGTATGCCAATTGGGGCTGGCATCGCATTTGGGCTGGGAGCACTTGGTGCGGGGATCGCAATGTCGAGGATCGGTGCAGCAGGAGCAGGGACGGTGGCTGAAAAGCCTGAACTCTTTGGATATATGCTGATATTGCTTGCAATTCCGGAGACGCTTGCGATCTTTGGTTTCGTCATTGCTGCAATGATCCTGATCATGTAAACGGGGGTGGAAAACAGCACCACTGAAAGCCGGGGAATACCGGAGCAATCCCGGGGCTGTTCTCCAGTGGTTAATCAAATAATCGAATGAGTTATGGAGTGGCAGATGACTGATGAACTGATACAGGCTGTCGAACAATCAGCTCAGGAGGAGATCCGGGGCATTCGGGAGTATGCAGCTGCACAGGTAGCGCGGATAAAAGAGGAGGCACGAGCCGAAGGTAGAAAATTACAACAGCATTATCCCGAGCAATGGAAGAATATGGCTCTTTCCGAGCGGACCGCGATTGTTGCGGCTCGCGAAAAAGCCAGACTTGAACTGTTGCAGATCAAGGAAGGGATCTTTGAAGAGACATTCCGTCATGCCGAAGAGGAACTTGCCGGATTCAGGGATCGTCCGCGGTACGAAGAGTTCCTGAGGCATGTCATTCTGGAGGCACTGGAAGAACTGGATGGTGCATCCGCTCTTCTCCATGTTGACAAACGGGATGAAGCACTCTGTAACAGCATCCTCAAAAAAGAGAATCAAAGCCATCTGGTAATTGCAGATATCGAGTCGATGGGTGGGGTCATTGCCAGTACAACTGATGAATTCATCATCGTCAGGAACACCATTGAATCCCGTTTACAGAGATCGAGGGAAGTGCTCAGGAAAGAGATCTTTTCGATCCTTGACGGAGGGTGAGGCATTATGGATGAGAAGGATTACTCATATGCAAATGCCCGGATCAGGGCAATGAAGAGCCGGCTCCTTGACCATCATGCACTCAATGAACTGACAAACAAACCGGATATTGATACCCTCATCGCTTCGCTTGAAGAGACAGCCTATAAAAACGAACTCCAGAAGGCCGGTGTCGAGTACTCAGGTATTCTCCAGGTTGAGACTGCATTGCGACGGGATCTTGTCGTATCATTCCGGCAGATCCTTCGTTTCTTCCGGGAAGAGGAAGAGAGGATCTCTATCCGGATTATCCTAAACCGGTGGGATATTCAGAATATCAAGACGATTCTCCGTGGAAAGAAGATCAATGCCCATTATGATGAGATCGAGGAGAACCTTGTTCCTGCGGGAGAGCTTGATTATGCTGCACTCATTGAACTCGCCCACCAGCCTGATATCAGGGCTGTCATCGACCTCCTCGCCACCTGGAGGATCGAGTACGCACGCCCCCTCACCCGGAAGTTGCAGGAGTACCTGGAGAAACGCGATCTTGCAATCCTGGAATTTGCCCTTGACCGCTTTTACCTTGAGAATGCCCGCTCAGCCTTTACGGGGGATGACAATTACAACCAGGGTATCGTCCTTGAGCTCCTGAAGACCGAGATCGATGTGGCGAATATCAGAATGGTGCTTCGGGTGGTTCGGGACAGGATACATGTCGAAGAACCTGTTGAGTACCTGATCGATGGCGGAAAGTATCTCTCAATGGATCAGCTTGTACAGATGTTGGCTGCCCGATCTCTTGAAGAGGTTGTTAAAGAGCTGATCCAGACGCCATTTGCATTTCTTGCCGAGGTGGGCAGGGAGGATATTATCCAGGAAAGGGTCTCTGTTCTTGAACGTGAACTTGAACTTTTTCTGATCAAAAAGGGATCTGGATGTTTTCTGAAGGATCCCATGAGTATTGCCATCCCTGTCGGGTATATCTGGGCCAAGCAGAACGAAGTGACAAATATCCGGATTATTGCACGTTCCATCATCGGAGATGTTCCTGAAAAGGAGATGCAGAGGGTGATGACCTATGTATAAATGCATGGTGGTCACCGATCCGGAAACTGCCGCCGGATTCCGGATGGCGGGTGTTGAAGTGATCGAGCTTGCAAACCCCGATGATGCGGAGAAACTCGTCACAAAGCTGCTCCATCGTGATGATACCGGAGTTATTGCGATGAATGAGGATTTCATCGAGAAACTGGATCACCGGATCATGGAGCGGATCGAGCGGTCCTACCGGCCGATCATCATT
>NZ_JARVGN010000261.1 GCF_029762515.1 Methanocalculus sp.
TGCAGAAGGTGCAGTTGCGGCAGGATGCCGGTTCTTTGCAGGATACCCAATTACCCCGTCATCTGAGGTTGCCGAGCAGATGGCTCGCCGCCTTCCAAAAGTTGGGGGTACATTCATCCAGATGGAGGATGAGATCGCCAGCATGGCTGCGATCATCGGTGGGGCATGGACTGGTGTGCGCTCGATGACAGCAACGAGCGGTCCTGGCTTTTCCCTGATGATGGAGAATATCGGGTATGCCGCATTCACCGAAACACCATGTGTGGTCATCAATATCCAGCGCGGGGGCCCCTCAACCGGCCAGCCGACGATGGCTGCCCAGGGGGATATGCTTCAGGCACGGTTTGGCTCGCATGGTGATTACAGCGTGGTTGCTCTTGCCCCATCAACCGTTCAGGAGATGTTTGACCTTACGGTGAAAGCATTCAACCTTGCAGATCGGTTCCGGGTTCCCGCTTTTCTGATGTCCGATGAGATCATCGGCCATCTCCGGGAAAGGGTGGAGTTCCCTGATGAGGTTGAATGTATTCCTCCAAAGCTGATAAGGGAGGGTATGCTTCCATTTGAACCAGAAGACGATCTTGTACCCGGATTCACTCCGTTTGGCAAAGGGCACCGGGTTCATGTGACCGGACTTACGCATAACGAGAAAGGATATCCTGCATCAACCGATCCTGATCTCCATGAGAAGCTGGTGATGCGGCTTGTGGAAAAGGTCGAACGGGCACGCCATGAGATTGCAGATTATGATATTGTCAACCCGGAAGCCGAGATCGTCTTCATCTCCTATGGTGCTCCGACGCGTGCGGTTCGCCAGGCTCTCCTGGATGCACCCGGGAAAACCTATGGACACCTGAATCTCAGGATCGTCTGGCCATTCCCTGAAGATCTCCTAAAGCAATTCCCAAATGCACGGGTGTTTCTTGTTCCCGAGATGAATCTCGGACAGATTGCGCGGGAGATTCAGCGGCATGTCGATCAGCCTGTTATCCCCATTCCGCGGCTTGGAGGCGAACTCCATGTTCCGTCATATCTTCTGAAATCAGCGGAGGAACATGAATGACAGCTGAAGACTGGTTCAGGGAGGATCGTCTGCCTCATATCTTCTGTGCCGGATGCGGGAATGGCACAATCATCAACTGCACCCTCGAGGCAGTCGACTCTCTTGGATGGAAGATCGATGATACGGTCTTTGTATCCGGGATAGGCTGCTCGTCACGGGCGCCGGGATATATCAAAACCGACTCGCTCCATACCACGCATGGCAGGGCACTCCCCTTTGCAACCGGCGTGAAGATGGCAAAAAAGGATTTCAATGTGGTCGTCTTCACCGGTGACGGGGATCTTTCGGCAATTGGAGGGAACCATTTCATCCACGCCTGCCGCAGGAATATCGATATCACCATCATATGCATGAATAACCAGATCTATGGGATGACGGGCGGCCAGGGAAGCCCTTGTACTCCAAAGGGGGCCGTCTCGACGACCACTCCCTATGGCATGGATGAGAACCCCTTTGATCTCTGCGAACTGGCATCTGCTGCGGGTGCGAATTATGTGGCACGCTGGACATCATATCATGTCAGGGAGCTGACACAGGCGATAAAGACCGGCCTCCAGAGACCGGGTCTCTCGTTTATTGAAGTCATCGTCCAGTGCCCGACAAATTACGGGCGGCGGAACAAGCTCCGTGATGTGCAGTCTATGATATCGTCGATGAAAGATCATTCACTGCTGAAAGAGAAGCGTGACCGTCTCCTTGCCGAAGGAAAACCGATCCCGGATGATATGTTTGTTGTCGGTACACTGACTGAGCGCAACCGACCGGCACTCGGGGTGAAGGAATGAAGTACGATGTATTATTCTCGGGATTCGGCGGTCAGGGGATCATCCTCTCTGCCGTTGTCCTTGGTCGGGCAGCAGCGATGTACGATGGAAAATACGCTGTCCAGTCCCAAAGTTATGGGCCGGAGGCGCGTGGCGGGGCATCCTCAAGTACTGTCATCATCAGTAGCGATCCGATCCAGTACCCAAAGGTTCTGGAGCCAAACCTCTATGTGATCATGTCTGAGGCCGGTTTCCTGAAGTTTGGCGCAGAAGCACCGGAATCTGCCCTGATGCTGATTGACACGGGGCTTGTCCAGTCCCGCCCACAATGCCGTTTCATCGAGATCCCCGCAACGATGCAGGCTAAAGAAGTACTTGGAAAGCCGATCGTCGCCAACATCGTCATGCTCGGAGCTCTCGTTTCTGCAACCGGAATAGTCAGTTTCGAAGCGATGGAGAAGGCTGTTCTTGACAGCGTTCCAAAAGGGACAGAAGAGCTCAACATCAGGGCATTGAATCTTGGTCGGGATATCGTGCAGAAAGGAGGAGATTCATGAAACTGCTTGAATACGAAGCAAAAAAAGTCTTTTCGACATTTGGAATCCCGGTTCCGGAGAGTGTCCTGATCACCAGTGCCAGAGAGGCATCTGCTGCCTGTCAGAAGATTGGCGGATCGGCGGTATTGAAGGCACAGGTCGATGTTGGTGGCAGGGGTAAAGCCGGCGGCATCCTGATGGCAACGGCAGATAATGCGGAAGCTGTTGCAACCGAACTCTTCCAGAAAGAGATAAAAGGCCTTCCTGTGAAGGAAGTGCTTGTGGAGGAGCGGCTTCCCATCCAGAAAGAATACTTTGTATCAATTGCCATTGACCGGAGCACCCGGTCCCCGGTGATCCTCTTTGCCGAAGCAGGCGGTGTTGAGATCGAGGCGACCGCCGGGGAGCGGCCGGATGCGGTCAGGAGCGCACATGTATCTCCCCTCCTCAGTGAGGTTCCCGGCTTCATTCTCAGGTATCTGACCCGGGGATGTGAGAAAGAGATTATGCCGGTTATCTCAGCGCTCTACCGTGCATTTCGTGAGAAAGATGCCCTTCTTGCCGAGATCAATCCACTTGTGATCACACCGTCCGGTGTTCTTGCAGCCGATGCAAAACTGATCATCGATGATAATGCCCTTGCCCGTCAGGGGATCAGCGTGAACCGTGACCTCACCGATCGTGAGGCAGAGGCTGAGGCGCATGGGTTCTCGTACGTTGAACTGAACGGGTCGATCGGCGTCATCGGTAATGGTGCGGGACTTACCATGGCAACCCTCGATCTTATTGCCCACCACAACGGCGCCGCGGCCAATTTCCTTGATGTCGGAGGAGGTGCCGGTTCAGATCGGGTGATGCATGCAGTCAGGCTGGTTGCATCAGTTCCGGCTGTAAAGGTGATCGTTGTCAATCTGCTTGGCGGGATTACCCGGTGTGACGAGGTGGCCCGTGGCATTATCGCAGCCGGTGTTTCACAGCAGGTGATCGTCCG
>NZ_JARVGN010000262.1 GCF_029762515.1 Methanocalculus sp.
GTGCCGACACTCGGCATCTGCCTCGGGCACCAGGCGATCTGCTCTGCTGCCGGCGGGCGGATCATCCATGCCCCACGCCCGGTGCATGGGGAGGTCTCGGAGATCTCCCATAATGGTTCCGGGATCTACTCCGGTCTTCAGAACCCGTTTCCGGCTGTCCGGTACCATTCTCTTGTTCTTGATGAAGGTTCTCTCCCGGAGGATCTGATGATCACCGCATACTCCCTTGACGATCACCTTCCGATGGGTGTCCGGCACCGCCGATTTCCGATCGAAGGGGTACAGTTCCATCCCGAGAGTCTCCTCACCGGGATGGGAAACCGCCTCATCGCCGCATTCCTTGATGGAGGGATCGCATGATCCAGGAGGTCTGCGTTGCGATGGCAGAGGATGCCCCCCTGCCGCAAGGAGGACTCGGCCTTGCCTTTGATGATCTCATCTCGGGGTTAGCAACACCTGCACAGGCAGGAGCGTTCCTCTATGCACTGAGGAACCGCACCCTGACGGGAGAGGATCTCGCCACCTGTGCATCGGTGCTCCTCTCCCATGCGAGAACGATTGTGATCCCCGGATCAGATCGTGCGGTTGATACCTGCGGAACAGGCGGCGATCACTCGATGACGTTTAATATCAGCACCGCCGCCGCATTTGTCGCGGCTGGTGCAGGGGTTCCTGTCATAAAGCACGGGAACCGTGCGCAGACAGGCAGGTCAGGTTCTGCGGATCTCCTCACCGCACTTGGTGTCTCTATCGATGCTTCTGAAGAACTGGTGATTCGATCCTTTCAGGAAGCAAATATTGCCTTTCTTTCTGCCCCGAAGTACCATCCCGCCCTGAAGACCCTTTCGGGGTTGCGTTCAGAACTTGGATTCAGGACGATCCTCAATATCTCAGGACCCCTCTGCAACCCGTCAGGCCCGATCAACCGGATCATTGGTGTCGCCGATCCTGCCCTCCTCGGTCCGATGGCAGAGGCGCTCCAGGCACTCGGGGTTAAGAAGGCGCTGGTCGTCTCGGGGGATCAGCTGGATGAGCTCTCCCTCACCGGGGAGAACCGGATCTGCGAGCTCTCTTCGGGTCAGATCGATTATTATACGCTGAATGCAGCCGATCTCGGACTTGCTGAAGCGCCACGTAATATGCTTCGTGCGGAAAGCCCGGGAGAGAGTGCTGCGATCATCAGCCGGGTGCTTCATGGCGGCGAGGGGCCTGCACGGGATATCGTCCTCCTGAATGCTGCGGGGGCGATCCTTGCCGGGGAAGGATCAGCAACCTTCTCCTCTGCCCTGAAAATGGCAGAAGATGCAATCGATTCGGGAAGGGCTCTTGAATTACTCAGGCTTCTTGCGGAGATCAACGGGGGTGCCTGAATGATTCTGGATGCACTTATCGCATCATCACACCAGCGGGCTGCCCAACTTCCGGATACGTTTCCGCGGGATTTCTTCCCGTCTCGGAGCCTGAAGCGGGCGCTCCTCTCCCGGTCGCCTGCGGTGATCGGTGAGGTGAAGTACGCATCCCCGAAAGGGCCGACCGGCGCAACCCTGCCTCCGGGACGGCTTGCGGCGGCAATGGCGGCGGGTGGTGCGGTTGCGATCTCGGTTCTGACCGAGCCGACGGTCTTTGCCGGTGATCCCTCCTTCATAGGGGAGGTGCGGAGGCATGTGAGCCTCCCCATCCTCAGGAAGGATATCCTGGTACACCCGCGCCAGATCCGGGAGAGCCGGGCCCTTGGTGCGGATGCGGTTCTCCTGATCGCTTCAGTGCTCGGGGACGACCTCCCTGCATCTGTCGATTACGCGATCGAATGCGGTCTTGAGCCGCTTGTCGAGGTCTTCTCTCCCGGGGAAGCAGAAGATGCCATTGCCACACGGGCCTCACTCATCGGGATCAATAACCGCAATCTCAGGACACTTCAGATCGATCCCGGCACTTCTGCCCGGATCGCCCCGGCAATCAGGGCAGCAGGCAAAATCCCGATTGCAATGAGCGGGATATCGACCCAGGCCGAGGTTCTGGAGGCGATGAAGACCTGTATGGGTGTATTAATCGGGACCTCGATCGCGTCAGCTGCGGATCCAAGGGAGGCGACGGAGGCGTTTGCATGTACGTGAAGATCTGCGGGATCACCTCTCCCGCCGATGCCAGGCTTGCGGTATCTGCCGGAGCCGACGCGATCGGCATCCTCCTCTATACCGATTCACAACGATCAGTTACCACGCGGAGGGCTGAGGCAATTCTTAAGGCGATTGCCGGAAGGGTGGAGACGGTCTGCGTCACCACCACAAGGTCACCTGCCTATCTGCGGGAGATCTGCCGCCTCTCACCGGATGCGATCCAGACCTATCATCCGCTGAATGTACCGGATCGGTTCATCTCTGTCTCGGGCTGGGATGGGATCAGCCTGCCTCCTGAAGATGCCGACCGCCTCCTCCTTGATGTCTCGCATGGCAGGGGTGTTGTGCTTGACACTGTGGTGGCAGAAGCAGCGATTGAAGAAGCAACGGTTCCTGTGTTGGTATCAGGCGGGCTCACGCATTCATCTGTTGCGGGCGTGATACGATCGCTCCATCCTGCCGGTGTTGATGTCTCAAGCGGCGTTGAATCATCTCCGGGCGTGAAGGATATGCACCGGGTGCAGGCATTTGTTGCTGCCTGCCGGGGGTGTTCACCATGAGGTTCGGGGATTACGGGGGGAGGTATGCTCCTGAGATTTTGATCGAACCCCTCAGGGAGCTTGCTGAATCATATGCTATCTTCAGGGAGGATTCCGATGCACAGGCAGAGCTTACAGCACTCCTCACCCGCTATGCCGGGAGAGAGACACCGCTCTACCTCTGCAGGAACCTCGGGAGAGAGACGGGGGTCGGAATCTGCCTGAAACGGGAGGATCTGCTTCATGGCGGTGCCCATAAGATTAACAACACACTTGGCCAGGCGCTCCTTGCGAAGCGTTCCGGAAAAGAGCGGCTGATCGCAGAGACCGGGGCAGGCCAGCACGGGGTGGCAACCGCCATGGCGGGAGCAGTCCTCGGCCTCCCGGTCGAGGTCTTCATGGGTGCAGTCGATATGGAGCGGCAGGCGCTGAATGTTGCACGGATGGAGCTTCTGGGTGCCACTGTCACCCCGGTATCAAGTGGATCTGCCACCCTCTCCGATGCCGTCGATTGCGCGCTCCGGAACTGGGCTGCCACCGCAGAGACCTCGCATTACCTGATCGGATCCTGTGTCGGGCCTGACCCGTTCCCGACACTGGTCCGCGACTTCCAGTCTGTCATCGGCAGGGAGCTGTATCATCAGTCGCTTGCACTGGAAGGAAGGCTCCCCGATGCAGCTGTCGCCT
>NZ_JARVGN010000263.1 GCF_029762515.1 Methanocalculus sp.
GTGGTTTTGTATGCCTCTGCCTGGCGGGCAAGGACGAGATCCCCATCGATCCGGCTACCCGGCGGGAAGCCGAGTGTCCCTTCGCCATCGGTGATCGTCCAGCCTTCCAGGCTCCCCTGCCCGGTGAGGAGAATGAATTCATCGGGATCATTGGGGAGATATGGATCCGGGCAGAAGGCAGTAACGGTGATCCCGGCGGTGGCGGCAGCAGGAATGAGAAGAAGAATGAAGAGGAGAAGGAGGAGAGGTGAGCGCATGAAGAGTTTTCGATCTATTCCTTTATTGCCGTCACGGTTTTATTCTTCATATGGATGGGTATGTGGTGAAGGTTGGAGGAAGCCTCGCTGATATACTGCCGGAACTGGTGCAGACACTTCTTGAGTCTGGGAAGAGGCTCCTGATCGTTCCAGGCGGGGGAGCGGGAGCCGATGCAATCCGGGCAATCGATCCCGAACCCGATGCCGCGCACTGGATGGCAATCTCGGCAATGGAGCAGTATGGCCATCTGATTGCATCGTTTGGCATCCCCGCAGTTGATCAACCGGGGGAGATCAACACACCATCGGTCCTCCTGCCATACTGCCTTCTCAGAAGAGAAGATCCCCTTCCGCATACGTGGGATGTGACATCCGATACCATTGCCGCATGGGTTGCATGGCGATCAGGACTTCCCCTGATCGTCCTCAAATCTGTTGATGGACTGCTATTGGATGGAAAAAAGATTGATATCGTCACAGACCCCATCGCAACCGATACTGTTGATACTGCCTTCCTTCCCTTCATCCTCGAGCATAACGTGAGGGCTGCTGTTGTGAACGGCCGGAAGGAGGGGAGGCTCCGAGAGGCACTTTCCGGGGATTTTTCGAAGGGCACTTATATCCCCGCCCGGACAGAGGGATTATAACCGATTGATCCCAACCATATAAGGGAGTCCGACTATGTCAACAGTAAAGTGCACATCATGCCATGCCCCGCTCGCTGAGCGAGGTGCTACCGAATTTAAATGTCCAGAGTGCTCCGAGGTTATCCGCCGGTGTGCCAGGTGCAGACTTCAGAGCATACCATATGTCTGCCAGAAGTGCGGATTCCAGGGGCCCTGAAGATGGGAGCAGTAGCAGTTATTCTGAGAGTAATGCCGGAATCGACCGATGTTGATCTCGAAGGATTAAAACTTGCAATCCGTGAGAAGATACCGGGCGTCTCTGATATCAGGGACGAGCCGATCGGGTTTGGCCTTGTTGCATTAAAGGTTGCAACGGTCATCCAGGATGAAGAAGGCGCAACAGAAGGGATTGAATCACAGTTCAATGATATCCCCGGAATCGACCGTGCAGAGATCGTCGATCTCAGCCGGATGATCTAAACTTTTTTTAAAAGAGATTAAACGGGTCGTATTTCATCTTCTTCAAGAGTCTTGAAGACATGATGCGTAACTTCGCGGATCTGTTCGGTTGAGAACCTGAATGCCTCCAGCTCATCGTCAGATAGGTTGATAGGCACTGGAAATGCTCCACCCCGCGTGATCCGTGCAGGAACACCGATACAGACGCTCCCGATATCATGCACCTCTTTCCTGATGAAGGCAGAGACTGTCAATATCCGGTGTTCGTCCTCGACGATTGTCCTGATGATAGTGGCAATCGCATCGCCCGGACCGTAGACGGTTGATCCCTTGTTCCGGATGATCAGCGATCCGCTCGTCTTTACCCGCTCCATCATCTCCTCTTTGGGGATGTGCGAGAATGCAGGCAGGTTGTTAATCTGGATACCGCCGATCGTTGTTGCAGACCAGAGAGGCACCATCGAATCGCCATGTTCTCCGATGATCCGTGTATGGACTTCGGAAACGTGAACGTTAAAGAACTCTGCAACACAGGATTTCAGCCGCATCGAGTCAAGATGCGTTCCAAGCCCGAATACCCGGTGTGGCGGGAGATTTGAGTACCTGAGGGCAACTGCGGTCATGACATCGACCGGATTTGAAACGACAAAGAGAAGTGTTTCCGATGCGTTCCTACCGATCTTTTCCGCATATCCTGCGACAATCCGTGCATTATCGACTGCAAGATCGAGCCTGTTCTGATCGGACTTTCTGGCAGCACCCGATGCCAGTATGATGATCTCAGATCCACGGAGGTCTTTCTCATCACAACTCCATGAGATACGGGTATTGGTTCCGCGTGCCGCAAATGAGTCTTTGAGATCGCGGGCCAGCCCTTCGAGAAACAGCTGGTTTCCATCACGGCCAAAGAGGCTCACCTCTTTCACATGCGGAATCTGTGATATCGCATGAGCTGCATATGAACCGACCTGGCCTGTCGCTCCGATGATCGTTACTTTCACCATAGAAATCAGCAGATTGGGAACACGTCATCGGTCGACAGCACATACCGCCGTTCCACAGACCCCCCTTCTCCACCCCGCCACCCCATGGGCGCCAGACGTCTGCGGTAAGTCTGCTCCCTTCCGGGCCTGAACCGGTACCCGCAGCAACAGGCCTCACCTCCCTCCGGAGGATTGGTCCCTGGCCGTTGACCTCATAGGACGAGGCTTCTACGTCGGAAGATACTGCTTCCCGGAAGCTGCCTCAGCCTTCCTCAGACTTCGCCCCCCGCATGTCGACGGTTTCGGGTGACAGGTGACGTCTAACCACCCAGGCTAGTTCCCGTAAAATATTGGTTTTTTTATGGGATAAATACATCCCCATGGTTTTTTGCCTTCCAGGCCGTGATGGTATCCTCCACCATCTCACGGGAGGCCTTGTCAAAGAGATCGATCACCGCAAGGACATTTTCTGCGGGGATATGTGGAGAAAGATGCCTGAAATCGCCCTGATAGACCTCTGCCGAGATTCCGCCACGGGCGGTTGCAACAAGACGGGGTTCACTCCTCACCGGCGTATCCGCCATCGCAGTATAACTCTCGAATATCTCCACATCATCAATACCAAGGTAGGCATGATTCACCTTGAGATTGAATGCGGTCCAGAAGGCAGCAGCATACCAGGCATCATTGAAGATCAGGTGCCTGACACCGAGCCGTGCGGCAGCAATACCGAGTGTTCCTGCTCCACAACAGGCATCAACAAAGGTCTTCGGCCGTTTTGTAAAGACCTTGCGATCCACAGAGATGATCTTTGGATTGATTGGTCGAGGGAATTCGATATGCATCATTGATGACTGTTTGTAAATGACGATCGGGCCGACCTGGGTTGCAAAGATATTTGCCCTGACATCGCAGCCTGCAAGGAGGGTATGCGTCTTTGGAGGAAGATCTGAATCGGGATCGGTGATGCCGGGTATGATATGATTATCCTGAATAATCCCCCTGACCTCCG
>NZ_JARVGN010000264.1 GCF_029762515.1 Methanocalculus sp.
GCAAGTGCAGGTGCCGGACGGATCTTTGCCATCCTCGGCGTCGCAGTCTGGGGCGGCTCGATCGTCGCCTTTTCATTGGTGAAAGGGGGTGGGATAGAGAAGATACAAGCAGATCTGGCCGCGATATCACGACGCCCTGCGATGCATTCCGGGCTTGCCGGATGGCTCCTTGCAGTCCCCTTTATGTGCGCGATCACCCCTTTTCTTGTCCTTGCACCACTGATGAAAGGCAGATCAGCTGATCCGAAGAGGACAGGGGTACTCCTCTCCCTCGTCGCATGCGGATCGGTGCTCTCCTTTGTCCTGATCGCACCGGCACCTGTGATGACAACTCTCATGCAGGTCTTCTCAACGGATCCCGGATTAAACCGGATCACAATTCCCCTCTCCCTGATCCTCCTTCTGCTGATGATTCTCCTTTTAGGGCGCAGCATACGGATGGAGGAGACACAGGAGAGAGAAGAGGGAGGTTTGGGAAGAGCTGCTGCCTGGGCACCCCTTATCGTGCCGATCGGAATCATCGTCACCGGATTTATGATACCCGGGGTGGGTGCAGACGTGATCCTTCCGGTTGCTCTCCTTGCCGGAGCGGCAGTTGCGGTGCTCCTGATTGCGAGAAGTCTGCGTAGAGAGGCGGTTGGTGAGGGGACAAAGCATGCAGGTGTGATCATCTTTGATCTCTGTGGCGCCGGTGCCCTCGGAGGGGTGATCGCGGCCAGTTCGTTCCCTACAGATGTCGCTGACCTCCTTGGAGTAATGATCCCGCTTGCAATCATCCCATTCATCCTGGCATGCTTCATCCAGACCGCACAGGGCTCCCGGCTCGTTACTGCTGTCATCACCGCGGATATCATTGCGGGAACTGCGATCCCTCACCTGATCCCGGCATCTGCCCTCTTCCTGATGATCGCCGCCGGAACGATGGTGATCAGCTATGCAAGCGATCCCTTCTTCTGGCTCGTGAACAGAACAGCATGCCAGAGTGTTGCGGAGACGGTGAAGACATTCACCATCCCGCTTGCTGTTGCCGGGTGTGTGGTTTTCGGGGTTGCCCTGCTCCTGATCTGATGCACAAGTCAGAAACAGATATACCCACCATTCACCACCTGTGGGTTTCATCACTCCTGCAATCCGATTGTACAGGAGGATCAGATGACAGACGAGACAAACAGGAGAAGATTCATCCGCTGGACGGAAGAGCGGCCGGTATTTTCACTCACCTCATTCTTTGCAGAAGCGAACGATCCACGAGGGCACCAGCATATGCTCAGTGAGATCCTCCCCCTCCTGCCAGAGAGCGGGTGCGAGATGGTGAAGGAAGGTCTGGATCTGATCATCAGGTGGAAGCAGGCAGATCCATGCCCGCCACCGGCTACGCCTGAAATACGGAAGGTTGAATCTCCCGTTCAGACTGCCATAGAATCGTTCATCACCGCAAAAACCGGAAAGCCATGGAGCGATCCTGCCACCCTTGACCGGATACGGGAGGCGATCATTGCCCAGAAAGATTCCTACTGGAAGGAAGGGGATGAACGGGTCATCAGGTACATAACCGGATACAGCATCTTCGCCTATCTCACCTACCATTTTCCGGTCTATTACATCCAGATGCGCCATCTCCTCCGGGAACTGATGAATGACGGCCTGCTTCCCCGGAGGATGGCAGTCCTTGATGTCGGATCCGGTCCGGGAACAGTAACACTCGCCCTTGCCTCACTCTTAAACGATATGCCGGAATGCCGGGCAACCATCCATGCGATCGAACAGGCAGGCGAGTTCATCGAGGCATATAAGAAGATTGTAATACCCTGTGCAGAGAAGAACAGAGGAATAACAGCTCTTCCGCCGTCGGCAACCGATATTACCAACCCACAGTCACCCCTCCCTGAAGGCCCCTTTGACCTGATCGTCTGTGCCAATGTACTCAATGAGATCCATGACCCGGCGGTTCGTGAAGAGACCGTTATGCGGCTTGCCGGGAGACTCCGGGAGAACGGGACGCTCCTCATCTGCGAGCCCGCTGATCTCGCAAACGCAACCGCGCTCCGCGATCTCTCCCGCCGCCTGAAAGAACGTGGCCTTCCGATATATGCCCCTTGCAATGATATCCGGGGTGTGCCCTGCCAGGTGGAGCGGTGCTGGAGCTTTATCGCCCTACCCGAGGTGGCACCGACACGGCTGATGAATGCGGTGGCAGATAGCGATGAGCCGTTCCGTTTCTATAACACCGATATCAAGACTGCGTTTGCGATCCACAGAAGAGATGGAAGAAAAAAGATTGGCTACCGTGTCCCACCCGGCACCAAAGCCGAACGAATATCCCGGTTGTCACGTCATGAAGAGAAGAAGATCAATATCATTGCATCAAAGATCTCAGAGAATATCGGCGATTCCGGCACCTTCCTCTACCGGATCTGTGACGGCACCGGAAGACGCGAGGCATATGCAGCACTCCCCGCCTACCATATAACCGAAGAGAATGCGGCACTCCGTCAGGCAGCATATGGATCGGTTCTCAGGTTCAACCGGGTGTTTGTCAGGCACCATAAAAAATACGATGCATACCATCTGCTCCTGACAAAAGAATCCTCGGTTGAGCTGATCGAAGGAGAACTGCCGGAGGGGGAGACAGCTCCCGTGCGGGAGGCAAGGCAGGAGACAAAGAAGGCAGTCAAGCGCAGAAAAGAAGAGAGCGCCAAGGCGAAAGGGAAGAAGACTGCCCGGCGATGAACGGATTATCCGGAACAGGCCGACTGCACCATCACCTTTTTTAGCGAATCAATTATCTATACCGATCCAGATACAGTAGCATCAGCGAGGAAGAAAGATGGTTATGGAGAAAGAAGAGGGGGGAAGAGGGCAGATCGAGACTGCACTTGCTGCAGGAAGTCTTGCATGGTGGATATGGGATGTGGCAACAGGCCACGTCGATTACAGCCCTGAAAAAGCAACGATGCTTGGGTATGACCCATCTGATTTTCCCAATACCGTCTATGAGATAACCGATCTGATCCATCCCGATGATCATGAGAAGACAATGGATGCCATGCGGGATCATCTCACCGGAAAAAAAGCATTATATGAAGCCGAATACAGGATAAAAACGATAGATGGGGGGTACCTCTGGTATTATGACCGGGGGATGGTTACCAGGCGGAATCCTGACGGGAGCCCGGCAACCCTCACCGGGATCGTGATCAACTTTGATCCCTGGAAGAAGGCAGAAGAGGCGATCCGCCTTGCCAATACCAAACTGAACCTCCTCTCAAGCATCACCCGCCATGATATCCTCAACTCGGT
>NZ_JARVGN010000265.1 GCF_029762515.1 Methanocalculus sp.
GACCCGGATAAGCTCCATCCGTGTCGGCTTGACCTGCTCCACCTCTCATGCCTCCTGGTATCCGGGATGATACTTCTCAATATAGCTCACATTGATCCGCTTGAGTTCCTCTTCCGGAAGCATGGCAAGAAGATTCCAGCCGATCTCAAGGGTCCTTTCAATCCCGCGGTTCTCATCGCCCTGCGAAATGAAGGTCTTCTCAAACTCATCGGCAAGCTTGAGGTATTTCCTGTCCAGCTCGGTCAGGGCCTCCTCACCGACGATCGCAACGAGCCTCCTCAGATCCCTGCCATACGCATAAGAGGCATAGAGCTGATCGGCAACATTCCGGTGGTCTTCCCTCGTCTTCCCCTCGCCGATACCGGAGTTCATCAGTCTCGAAAGGCAGGGCAGGACATCAATAGGCGGATCTCCCCCTCTCCTGAAGAGATCCCGCGACAGCACAATCTGGCCTTCGGTGATATACCCGGTGAGGTCGGGGACAGGATGGGTGATATCGTCATCGGGCATCGTCAGAATGGGAATCTGGGTTATAGAGCCTTTCTTCCCCTTGATCTTCCCGGCACGTTCATAGATCGTCGAGAGATCGGTATACATGTACCCCGGATACCCCCGCCGCCCCGGCACCTCCTCGCGGGCAGTTGATATCTCCCTGAGAGCCTCACAATAGTTGATCATATCGGTTAAGATCACCAGCACATGATGGTTCAGCGTATAGGCAAGGTACTCCGCAACCGTCAGGGCACACCGGGGGGTAGTCAGCCGTTCGATGGTCGGGTCATTGGTCAGGTTCATGAAGAAGACCACCCGCCCAAGAGCCCCGGATTTCTCAAATGATCTCGTAAAGAAAGACGCCTCCCTGAAGGTGATGCCCATTGCAGCAAAGACCACAGAGAACTGCTCACCCTCGCCGAGCACCTTCGCCTGCCTGCCAATCTGTGCCGCCAGTTTGTTTGCAGGGAGACCGGCTCCCGAGAATATCGGAAGTTTCTGGCCCCGGACAAGCGTATTCAGGCCGTCAATTGCGGACATCCCGGTCTGGATAAAATCCTCGGGCTTATCCCGGGCCACGGGATTGATCGGCATTCCATTGACATCGACCTCCATCTCCTCGATGATATCCGGACCTCCGTCACGGGGTTTCCCGATCCCATTGAATGTCCGCCCCAGAATATCCGGAGAAAGCTTCATCATGAGAGGCCTGCCGGTGAACATCACCCTTGTTGATCTGTTGTCTATCCCGGTTGTCCCTTCAAACACCTGCACTACCGCAACGTCCTTTGATATCTCAAGAACCCGCCCCGATCTCTCCTCTCCATCCGGCAGATAGATCCTGACGATCTCATCATATGAGACATCCTTTGCATTGGTGATGAATATAAGGGGACCAGCCACGTTGCTGATCGTCTTATATTCCCGGCTCACAAGAACAGCGGTCATTTAGTCCTCCTCCATGAGTGACGCAAAATCGATTGCAATTCTTTCGATATGCCCTTTCACCATCCCGGCCTCGGGGAGCTCTTTCATCCGCCCGATCACCTTCTTCACCGGGAGCTGCATGATCGAATCGATCCCAATACCCCGGTTCATCGCCCGCTTTGCCATCTCATGGAAGGTAAGTATCACCTTCAGCATCCAGTACTGCTTCTCGAGTGAACAGAATGAATCGATCTCATGAAAAGCACTCTGCTGAAGGAAATCCTCCCGAATCATCCGTGAGATCTCAAGGATCAGCTTCTCGCTGTCAGGGAGGGCATCAGGCCCCACCAGCTGGACGATCTCCTGAAGCTCAACCTCCTTCTGGAGAAGATAGATCGCCTCCTCCCGAAGATCTTTCCAGTCCTCCGCAACTTCCTTCTCGTACCAGTCCTCCAAACTCTCAAGATACAGTGAGTAGCTTTTAATCCAGTTAACAGAAGGGAAATGCCGCCGGTAGGCGAGTGCAGTGTCAAGCGCCCAGAATGTCCCTGCAACCCTGAGCGTATTCTGGGTGATCGGCTCTGAGAAGTCGCCGCCCGGAGGGGAGACCGCTCCGATGATGGTGATGGAGCCGATCCGTTCATCCTTCCCCCAGCAGACAACCCGGCCGGCCCGTTCATAGAAGGCAGCAAGCCGGGTGGCAAGGTAGGCGGGATACCCCTCCTCGCCGGGCATCTCTTCAAGACGTCCGGAGATCTCACGGAGGGCCTCACCCCACCGGGATGTCGAATCTGCCATCAATGCGACATCATATCCCATATCCCGATAGTATTCCGCTATTGTGATCCCGGTATAGATCGATGCTTCACGGGCTGCAACCGGCATGTTTGATGTATTGGCAATCAAAACCGTCCTTTCGATGAGGGGGAGGCCGGTTCGGGGATCGATTAATTCCGGGAACTCATAGAGCACATCCGTCATCTCGTTGCCCCGTTCCCCGCATCCGATATAGACAACAATCCGGGTATCGGACCATTTGGCAAGAGTCTGTTCAGCAACCGTCTTCCCGGTACCAAAACCACCCGGTATCATCGCAGTCCCACCTTTGGCAAGAGGGAACATGGTATCAAAGATCCGCTGCCCGGTGATGAGGAGCGTATCCGGATCCATCTTCTTCCGATAGGGCCTGGGTTTTCGGGCTGGCCAGAGCTGCATCATCGCAATTTTCGTCCCATCCTCGAGGATGCAGACCGGATCAGTGACTGTATAGTCGCCCTGCTGAATCTCTGCTACCTTCCCGGATATGGATGGGGGAACCATGATACGGTGCTCGATATGGAATTCGGGAACAGATCCGATCAGATCGCCCTCCTTCACAGTGTCTCCGTCAGAAACCGCCGGAGTAAAATTCCATCTCCGGGAGAGATCAAGGCCGGGGGGAAAGACACCGCGTGATATGAAATCACCGCTCATCTCAAAGAGGACCGGGAGAGGACGCTGTATACCATCGTAGATTGAAGAAAGGAGACCGGGGCCAAGTGCTACAGAGAACTGGGTTCCTGTGCTCTCCACCTTCTCTCCCACTTTCAGGCCGGATGTGTCCTCGTACACCTGAATAACCGCCTCATCCTTATCCAGCCTGATGATCTCCCCAAATAATGCATCAGTCCCAACCCGGACCACCTCATACATCATCGATCCTCTCAGCCCCTCGGCGGTTACAACCGGCCCTGATATTCGTGAAATACTCCCTGTCGTCACGCTCATCTCCTCACAACAATATTATAGCCGATCGCTCTCCTCAGAAGCCGATCGATGTAGCTTTCTTTCTCCACCTGCTTTTTCCCCGAGGGTATTGGAATGATG
>NZ_JARVGN010000266.1 GCF_029762515.1 Methanocalculus sp.
GTAGGTCTCCGCAAATCTCATCAGATGGTTCTTTGCCGCCTGCTTAATCTTCACCATTCGTCCCTCGGTCACGAACGGCATATGGAAGTGACGGTCGACCGCCGTCGCCACCGAAACCATCGGAGACAGCTCCTCATTCTTCATCAGGTCGGCGGCCTCACGCAAGCAGAAATGGAGGGTACGCCCGTATCCGAGGTAATCCGACAGACCCGGCTGGTATCCCCAGAGATGACGCAGCCGGTAAAAGTGCCCGCACTTCCCATAGTCCACGATTTCGCCTGCGGTGAATGTGCGCAGTTCGTCCACAGCACCGCCTGTTGCAGATTCGTGATCGGGCAACACCTCTCTCTGTGAAAGTGGCTCAACATAAGAGAGGCTCTCGATATCGTCAATAAAGGCACTCCGTCCTTTTCGTCTCCCGTTCATCGACGTAAAGTAACTCACCACAGCAACATCCATGGCCCGGGTCAGCGCCACGTACATCAGCTTACGCTCATTCTCCAGGTCTCCTTCGTATTTCGCCACGTCAAAGAGGTCCGGAGAGATTAGCCAGGTTCTTCCTCTGCCCGTCATGCTCGAGGGGAACCGTTGCTTGACCATACAGGGAACAAACACGAGCGGCCATTCGAGACCCTTGCTCTGATGGACCGTCACCAGCTGCACCGCGTCCACGCCGCCGATGTCGTCGCCGGTCTGCTCTTCATACTTCGAGGACGCGTAGGTGTTCATGTACCAGCATAGCCCTTTCAAGTCGCTCTCCCAGTTTCGGTTTCGTCGTCCCCCGAGCATGATCGCCGTCTCGTAATCGGTGAGGAGTGTGTTGATCCTTCCAAGATTCGCCATAATAACCGCATGGCGCACGTTGTCGGGATCGAGCCGTTGATACCCGAGCAGAACAAGCAGTTCACTAAAGACTTGAGTGAAGTTCTCGTAGGTCCCGTTCAGCACGGACTCTTTCCATCGTCGGATATTCCTGATATCGTCATCCTCCAGAACCAAGTCAGGCACACCCTGATTCCAGTTCACCACCGCTTCACTGAGCAGTTCCTCTCCACGAATACGGGTGTGCGATGACCAGCGATCCTGTTGCCAGAACCCGTCTTCCCACAGCCATGCAAACAGCTGCCCGATACCTAAGATTTCCGGGCGACGGAACAATCCCACCTTACCGCCGACAACGAAGGGGATGTCACGGCGCCTGAACTCGTCGATAAAGACAGGAGCAGAAGTGGTCACACTTCGGAAAAGGAGCGCGATATCACTGTAGTTACATTTTTCTCTGTCAACAAGCCCCTGGATCCGGTCCGCAATCCATTCGACCTCGGCCATATCGCTATCTGCCTCAACGAGGTACGCACCACCCTGTTCATGGCGGACCGGGTCCATGTGGTTGTAGTGCTGTTCTTCGAATGAATCCGAGAAGCCATTTGCCGATTCGATCACCGCAACGGTCGAGCGGCGGTTCTCCGTGATGTTGATGGTCGCGGTCTCCGGGTACTTCGATGCAAATTCCTCGAAACACCGCTCATCGGAACCACGCCACTGGTAAATCGTCTGACGCGGGTCCCCGACAATAAAAATATACCCGCCGTGGCCGATCAGGCGGATGAGTTCTTCCTGTGCGCGGTTAATATCCTGATACTCGTCGACGATGAGGTGTTGCACGTGGTCTGCCACCTCGGGGCATTGTTGCAGATTCTCCACCGCAAGCTGCACCATGCGGTTAAAGGTGAGTCGCTTATGCCGGTCCAGTGACGCCTCATATTGGCGAATTTTTTCGAGAAACACTGTGTCTTTCTTTTTTCTCAGAGACTGCTCAGGGATCATCTCGCCGTAGTAGACATTCTGGGTATTGAGAAAGTCTTCACAGTTGGTGGCATAGTAACCAGTCCGCCCGAGCCCCAAAGCCCAACCGACCCGCATGAGATACGCCATCTCTTGTTTCTCATCGAGCACGCCCCAGTCGCCATACCCGAAGTACTCCTCCAGAAGACGATAGCAATAACCGTGAATGGTTCCGACATACATCTCTCCCAAACGAGCGCAGATCTCCTCTCCACCGAGATGGTTTACCCGTTCGTAGATGCGGCTTTTCATGCTTTGCGCCGCTTTTTCCGTGAATGTGAATGCCACAATGGAAGTGGGATCAACTTGTTCCTCGAGAAGGAGATACACAATACGTCGTGTTAAGGTCTCGGTTTTACCGGCCCCTGCACCCGCGATAATTCGTATGTGGGAACGATCACAGAGCACTGCATGGCGCTGATCATCAGAAAGAGGCTTGGGCTCATTGAGAATTTGTGCGGTTATTTGGCTATAGGAAGGGGTCACGGCGCATCAAGTGAGTGATTGCCGATGGCATTACTTAATCGTGCTGTTTTTTATTTTACGTTATTTTTAAACGTCTTTTTAGAAATATGGGACTATATCTAAAAAAAGAAAAACAATATTTTATATATATGTGTTTCTCTCACACTCAACCTATGAGTGAGATAATCGGCGTCACTTTTCCAATACCTAAAAAATATATGGACCGATTCTTTGTTGGTGGGAAAACGGTCTTTATCAAACCAGCAACAGTCTATAAAGAGCTCAAACGCGGCATGAAATTTGTATTCTACCAGTCGCATGAAGACACCGGTTATGTCGGGGAAGCGACGATTAAAAGGATCATTATACTGGAAAATCCTCTCAATTTCTTTGAAACATTTGGCGATGCAGTGTTTCTCACACGGGAAGAGGTAAAGGACTACCTTGAAGTGCAGGAAAAATGGCAGGGCGTCCGTACAAGAAAAGGGGAGAGAAAAAAGAAGAATTGGATTGCACTTGAGCTCGAAAACATTCGCAAATATGATAAAATTAAAAAACCCGAGCGATTCGTGAGTGTTGGTGGCAAATACCTCAAGGAATGATCATAATCATATCAAAAATTAATTTTTTCAGTTTCCACACACCGCCCTCACCCGCTCCGCCTCGT
The DNA here is from genome assembly GCF_029762515.1 of Methanocalculus sp. Taxonomy (GTDB): domain Archaea; phylum Halobacteriota; class Methanomicrobia; order Methanomicrobiales; family Methanocorpusculaceae; genus Methanocalculus. The sequence goes on from NZ_JARVGN010000266.1 coordinate 2,978, forward strand.
ACCTTAACGTAATCATCCTCGTCCTCCCCGGCCGTGCAGGAAGTTGATATTCACCAGCCTCGGCTCATTAAGGTCTTAGAGGTATGGTGGAGTTCAAATCGCTGACTCCTGACTCAAAGTATCATACCAATAAGAAGCAGGGATCCAAGAAAACGAGGCCATGGCTAGGCGGTTGATTCCGACAGAGGATTATCATTTAATAATGTATTCGGAAAATTTGATTTTTTTTATCTTTTGTAGGAATTTGAATATCCTGTTCCCTTGCAAACTTTACAGGGATTTGATTGTAACATTATATCTTTTCCAGT
>NZ_JARVGN010000267.1 GCF_029762515.1 Methanocalculus sp.
ACTTTTAGTGTGTTTTTTATTACAATCAAGATGTTATGCCTTTCAAATACAATTTCAACTTCAAATATCTCTCTCCACTAACCCAAATTCCGAATAAAATGAAATCTTATAAAAATGAGAGAACCAACAAACAGGTGTAAGAAGGGTATGTTTAATGTCACTTACAGAATTTGTGAAGTTGAATCACGTTAAAAATAAATTCGAATTTGAGTTTAATAATCCATATAAGGATAGAATTAAGATTTATCGCAGATCCAAAGAAAAAGGCCCTATACTCAAAGAGAATGTGGGTATTTCTATCGTTGGTATTGAGGGAGAAATTAATCTAATTTGTGATAGTTTTGGCAGAAAAAAGCCGATATTCTCCTTTGAAGATTTAATTGGATTTTTTACCTATCACAAATACTCGAATACCCTTTGCTGGTTTTATTGTTCTGGATCAGATTTTGAATCTATAGTGAAATATCTGCCTGCACAACATCTGAACGACCTACTTTCCACAAATGAAATCGAATATTACGCATATAAGATTCTATTCCTGGAGAACAGACATATTTTTATTAAAAATGTCAATACCAACTATACTTATAAAATTTATAACTTATTTCCTCTTTTCAATCCAAATTTGGATGCAAATGCGGATAAATTCTTAAAAAACGAAAATCTGGATACAATTGATAGAACAAACCGTTTTATCGATGATGAATACTGGGATGAAAATTATGACGATATTGTTGAAAATTGCAAAAATCGGGCAAAGTTGGTAAAAGAATTCGCAGATTATTACACAAAGAAGAATGAACAAAAGTCTACTCAATATATTCGCCCAAAAATAGTTCATGAACCGAAGACGCCCAATTCTCGCGAAGTGGGTACGGCATTTGATTATCTGTTGCGGTTTGTCCTCAAAGCAGAAAATCCATCGGCCATCACTCATCGATGGGTTGCATATCGCTCTCTTGAATCGCTGGAGGGAAATGAAAAAGAACGGGCCATCTCATTATTAATTGAATCTGAAGAGCTTTACTCTTCTTTTCTTGAAACCAAGGAAATTAACGATGATCTGATTAAGTCTACGTTGTATTTAGCAAAATTGGAGGCAGTATACAGGAGCGGATTCTCTCTTCAAGAAATTGGATTAGCAATCGATTCTCGAGACATTACTGATTTAAGAAATCTCATTAACGGTGTCCCAAAAGAATTGATAATCGCGAAAAAGTGTTGTATATTAAATCCAGGATTTGGGATCGCAGATAACTTAACTCGAGGGGCTGATGCGGATCTGCTTATTGACAATACCTTCATTGATATCAAAACAACAAAAGATCATAATTTTTCAAACCGCCAGTTTCATCAATTAATGGGATATGTTGTTCTTCAGCAACTTGGACTTTTATACTTGAATAATATCCACAAAGTCGACGCCATTGGGCTATTTGACGATATGGCTGAAGAGAAATTTAACCTGATCTTCGAAAAGGATTTGGCCTTCCTGAATGCCAAAATCGAGAAAATTGGAATATATTTTTCTCGTTTTAACCAGCTCTTCACACTGGATCTCAATGAAATTGTGCCTGAAGGGAAGATTAATTGGGAACTTCTAGCTTGGTTTGAAAAGGAAGCACACAGGCACTACAAACCAACTTCGATTAAAAAGTATTTTGGAAAAATTATCGAGAGAAAATTAAGATCAAAGAAAGTCACTATTGACGAATTGTTACACCCGGACGTACGTAACTAATCAATGTGATGCTTACCCAACAACACCTTTTATTGGATTTCCCCTGATAATTCCCTGAAATAGGCAACGGAGTAATAATATCCTCTCTTAACCAAAAAAACGCTTGAAAATTCTTAAGAAAACAGTTTTATTGTCGCAACCACTTCTCATTTATTTGAGGATTATGCAGATAAGTAATATTTTGTCCAGCGTTCAGACATTCGATGTTGTTTTGCCTCAGTTCCAGCGCGAATACGTCTGGTCCAAGGAGGATGCAAAACAACTTATCATATCCCTTTTTAAAAATTATCCTACCGGGAGCCTTCTATTTTGGAAAGCGAGTGGTGAAAATATCCCGGAGCTGAAAGGAATCAAAGTTAATAGGAGCAACATCGGTCTCACTAGTGTCATCCTCGATGGCCAGCAGAGAATCACGACGTTGTATTTGCTGATTAAAGGAGAAATTCCCCCCTATTACGATGAGCATGATATCACCAATGATCCCAGGAATCTCTATTTTAATCTCGAAACCGGCGAATTCCAGTATTTCATGAAAACGAAGATGCAGGACAATCCTCTCTGGCAGAAAGTGACGGATTGCTTCGATTCATCGAAAGTGAACGCAGTAGACATCACAATGGAATACGGGAAAAAAGTAAATGATGGAATTGAAAACTGGGGGAATAATTCGCTCGATACAAATTTGCTCTCAAAAGTGAACAACAATCTCATCCGCCTGCAAAACATTCGAAATATTGAATATCATATCCAGATTGTCCCTTCCGAGGCAAGGATTGATGAAGCAATTGATGTTTTTGACCGGGTAAATTCCCAGGGGACAAAACTCACCGACGCAGAGCTCGTTCTGACCCATATTACAGGGAAGTGGCCTGATGCACGGAGCGTTATCAAGGAAAAGATCCAAAAGTTGGAGGCAGAAGAATATCACCTTGAACTTGACTTTTTCACGCGATGCATGGTCATCGCTCTCACAGATTCCGCCCTGCTCAACAAGAACTCTAAATTGAACTATGACAGATTTACCAAAGAGGATTATATCAAAGCATGGAACAAGATCAGCAAATCGGTCGATTATCTGGTCCCAATTTTAAAGCACGAAGGCCTCTACACGAGCACCTCTGATATGTCCACCAATTATGTGCTTATTCCATTGATTGCCTATCTTCTCAAGAAGGAGAAATTCACAGAATCAATGAAATATGGATTTCTGTATTGGATGAACCTCGCCCAGATCTGGTCAAGGTATAGCGGTCAGACGAACGAACGGCTCGATAAGGATGTGCACCATGTTTCAACAAGTCTGTCGACGATCGAAGACATGGTACGTGAAATTGAGGATATGAGAGGAAGGATTGAAGTTAAGTCTGCAGACCTGGAAGGTCGTGGGGCAAACCACCCTCTCTATCGGATGCTCTATGTGGTGACCAAGAACAAAAAAGCGATTGACTGGGCGAATGGCAGCCCCATTCAGGGTGTGATCGGCGATATATACAGCATTCAGAGTCATCACATCTTCCCGCAAAATTTCCTCTATAAGAA
>NZ_JARVGN010000268.1 GCF_029762515.1 Methanocalculus sp.
TCGGGATGGTCGGCCTGAATGACCGTGCATATGATCCCGTCGGTACATTCTCAACCGGCATGAAACGGAAGCTCGGGATCGCACGTGCGATCCTCCACAAGCCAGAGGTCCTCTTCCTTGATGAACCATCATCCGGCCTCGACCCCGATGCCCAGCGGATGGTCCGTGACCTGATCCTCTCCCTCTCTGCATCCGGGGCAATGACCGTCTTCATCAACTCGCACCATCTCGATGAGGTGCAGCGGATCTGCACACGTGTGGCAATCCTTGCCAGAGGACAGATCCGGGCAGAGGATTCTGTTGCCCGGCTCACTGCCTCCGGAAACGAATCATCGATCTGGATCGCCTTTGAGGGAGGAGAGGTATCAGAAGATATGCGTCTGGCAGTTCATGCCCTTCCGATGGTAGAGAAAGTGGAGCGGGAGGGAGAGGGAATCATCTGCACCCTGACAGGCGATGGAAGTGCCGCCGATCTCATCTCAACCCTCGTGGAGGCAGGATTTCGGATCGATGAGGCAAAGAAGCGATCCGCAAACCTTGAGGAGATCTATCTCAGGTATGTCCATTCGGGGGAGGAGGCGTCATGAACGAACTGCGTACGATCGCACGGAAGGAATTTCTCCAGGCGATCACCAACAAGGGAGTCCTGATTGCCGCGTTCATCTTTGCGATCTGGTTCCCGGTATTCACCACCCTCGGCATCATGGCAGGCATATCAGGCGATCCCGGCACGGCTCTTGCAGGCCATCTTGCAAGCCTCTCGGTGGTGCTTGCGATCTTCATGGGATATCTCTTCTCTGCAGATGCCTTCTTCCGGGAGAAGAAGGACGGAACGATCCTGACCCTCCTCTGTGCCCCCGTCTCACTCCGGCAGATCTGGGAGGGGAAAGTCCTCGGCGTCGCAACAGCTGCATATGGGATGACGCTCCTCTCTGTCCTGATCACCGTGGCAGTCGCCTTCGCCTTCTCACCAGTCGGGATAACCCTCCCCTGGCTTCTGCTGGTGCATCTCGTAATCATCCTCCCGATCTATGCCGCCGCATCCGCAGGTATCATCGGAGCCGCACAGCTCTACCTGGGGATGCGGGAGAACCAGTTCCTCGGGATGGGCTTTGTCTTCCTCTTCATCTTCCTCATCTTCGGACTCCAGACTTTCATCTCCCCTGAAAGCGGGATCACGATCCAGAACGAACTCTTCTTTTTCGTTCTCGGGCTCGTGCTGCTTCTGCTTGGAAGGAGATGGGCAGGACGGCTCTCAAAAGAGCGTATTGTCAGGACAATAGCGTGATTTAAAAAAGAAATGGGGATTTGCCTCTGGAAAGTAAGGATCTGCGAAGAGATCTCTTACTCTTCCCGCACCCTGCTCTCCACCGTCATGAAGATCGGGCCACGGAGATCGATCTTCTTCCGGTTATCGGTGACAAAGCGCATCGCATGATCGGCGATTTTGATATTCACATCTGATGGGAGTTTTGCCATCTTCACCTGCACGGTTGTCCCTTCCCCGCACCGTGCCGCCTCCTCGATCCGGGCGGCTGCGAGAAGGGCGACGGTATCGATGAACCTGATGCCGGTTTCGATGCCGTTTGCCCTGATATTCGCAAACTTCTCGGTATCGGGCACCCCGAGGATTGCACTCTCATGGATGAAGACCTCGTTTCCGCAGGCAGGCCCAAGGAGCTTTGAGTTCTCTTCCGGCTCAATGACAGTGACATCGAGTGCAGTTCCTGCGATCTCGCCTGACCAGACGGGGAACGAGCAGGGGGATGGCACTGCCGCATGCTCTGTGGCAACTGCTGCAATTGCCTGTGCAAGGACGCGGCCTGCCTCTGTTGACGGCTCTTCGCGGACAGAGACCGCCCGTGCGAGATCCCGATCGGTGAGAGTCGGTGGATAGAACTGGCCGAAGCTGAGCTTTCTGACATCATCTGCCTGGTGGAGGATCATCGCAAGCCGCTCGACGCCAAGGCCGAGGTTCATCACCGGGATACCAACTCCATACTCCCCAAGTGCGGATGGCGAGTAGATCCCAAAGGTCGCCACCTCCACCCAGTCATGCACCGGGTGGCGTGCATACACCTCAGTCTGGGTACCGGGCATGTAGTACTTCGACCGCTTCTCATCAGGCCGAAACTCAAAGTCGGTGAATCCGAAGGCTGAGAGGAGGCCTTCTGCAACCGCCATCCCCTCATCGAGGGTGACATCCTCGCCTGCGACGATACAGGATGCCGAATGGTAGCTCATCAGCCGGGTTGCCCCCTCCTCCTGCTCGCGCCGGAAACACCGGTCGATCGAGAACATCCGTATCGGGTGGGGGTTCCTCATCCAGCATTCGCCAAGGGACATGAACCAGCCTGAGGTCATGTGGGATCTGAGGGTGGATCGGGATGACTCCGGTGCGAGTTCCCGGAACTCGGGGAAGACGGAATCGAGGATATGCACCACTGTCGCATCATCGATGTCAAGCACCACCGAGAGTTCATGGGTGAGATCGTCGCCATCAAAGTCACCCTTCTTATACCGATGCAGGCAGGTGCGGAGCGCCTCTTCTTTCTCAGAATCAATGGGTTTGCCGGTGATCCCCTCGATCCCCTCGATCTGTTTCCGTGCGATCCCGACATTTGGCCTCGGCAGGCCGCCGAGATAGAAGACACGATCCAGAACAGCCATCGCTTCGGGACCGAACTGCCGGTACACCTCCTGTTCCTCGACGATCACCGGGTTCATCGCCTCATCAAAGCCCATTGAAAGATATGCCTGCCTGAGCTTCTGGATGGTATCAAAGACCGGGTGCGGCCGGGCGCGCCGGTACATATACCGCGGGTACTGCCGTGATACAGGCGGTGTGGAGAGCACCTTCGGCCCGTCATGCCATGCCCCTTCAAAATCCTCTTTCGAGCGTTTCCTGAACTCTTCTGCATCAAACTTCATAGATCCTCCTCAAGACAGACAACCCGTGATACCGGACTCTCGTCCCTGATCCGGTACCCTGCCGATTCCGCTATCTTCTCCGCAAAGGAGCGGACATAGGCATGTTCAGGCATCTGATCCATTGATAATCTGCTTCGACTGTATCCAAGATACATATATCCTTTGACCTCGACAAAGTCCGGATGGGCATCAGCAATGATCCGCCCATATGCCTCGGGCGAATGATCATTCAATCCCTTCACCAGCGTCACCCGTACAGCCGATCTCCGGGATGAAAGCAGTGAGAGGCTCTGGAGCACCTGCTCCCAGTAATCCCCTTTCGGTCGGCAGAGCATCGTATAGGTCT
>NZ_JARVGN010000269.1 GCF_029762515.1 Methanocalculus sp.
TTGCTCTCTTTCCCCCATTTTTCATGCAAATCTTTTTTAAAGGATATAGAAGTCCAGTTAGAGAAGAAGTGTTTTGTTTAAGATCTTTTCAGTGAACACACCGGATTAGGAAGTGTACTCATTCTGCTGTAAATTCTGCCCGAGTATCCTGACATACTATCACTTCTGATCCAGATAAATACCTACGACCCGTGATCCACTCCTCATTGATATCCATCAGAATGGCCCCTGCCAGCCTGAGGAGTGAAGCATCATTCGGCAAAGCGCCAATGGTCCGGGATCTTCGTTTCAGTTCCTTGTTGATGCGTTCCAGTATATTCGTGGTTCGAATTCTCCTCCAGTGCTCCTGGGGAGCACTTCGATAGTTCAGCAATCCGGGGATGAATCGTTCAACCGTGTCGGCAGCCCGGGGGAATCCCCGGATATCGAGTTCATCGGCACATACCTGGAGTCTCCGATGAACGGCGAGAGATTCCTTGATGAGTTGAGCGATCTCTTTATGGAATTTCCTGGGGATTTTGCGGAGAACCGCCCGAATAAAGTGGACGTGGCACACACGGCAGATCAGAGATCTGCCTGTCAGGAAAAATTCAAGGAATTTTTCCGTGTCTGCCAGCTGGATCCCGGGAATGACCGTTCAGCAGCGGTCTGGATGCCTCTGTGGTCATCCGAGATGACCAGATCCACTTTCGTCAATCCTCGTTCCTTGAGGTCCGAGAACATATCTTCCCAGGTCAGTTCATCCTCGCAATCGGCGATCCTGGCACTGAGTATTTCCCTGAATCCATCACTCCGTATTCCGGCAATCACCAGGAAAGCCTTGTTGAAATACCGTACTCCGCCTTTTATAATAAAATAGGAGGCATCGACGAAGATATAGGGGATGGAGGTATCCACCGGCCGGGAGAAGAAGAGGTGAACAGCCTGGTCAAGGTCGGAGGCGATCTTGAAGACATATGAGGGCGAGATCTGCTCTATCCAGAGATGTACAACGATCTCCTATATCATTTCCTATATCTTTCGCTTAGAAACTTAGCGAAAATCAGAGATTTTCTCGACTCACGTCCTTGAAGATATGATTCAAGGATCGCATTATCCAGTACCCTCTTGATCTGGGAATGTCGCTCCAATACTTTCGTCTGAAACATGAAATCCCGTAATTGAGGCTTGTTGAGGATCAACTCTCCGTATTGAGTCTTGAGTTTCCTGTCACGATGACCGTTCCGATAGGTTCTCCTTGAACTGGTTTACCGACATCTCCCCGCTCCGGCCTGCTGATTTGCCTCCTCCTGCAACCCCGTTCAGGAATTAGGTGAGGAGTTGTTTCATACTATCTCCATCAGCGGTAAGATAATTACGTACGACTTCCTTTTGATCCATGCCCTGTATTCTCCTTTTGGCTAATTTGGATTGGATATAAGCCCCTTTCTATATTTACATCACTTTGTGTACACTACCTTGCCTGGAACACAAGTAAAATTAAATCACCATCAACAAGAAATTCGGATTGCTATCAAACAGTACGTGGAAATTTAATGTATCTCAACAATCCACATAGTGATGGAAGCGGATCACACAAACTGAAATGAATACCTAATCTCCATAACCCTTCATTGTACACCAAAGCAGATCACTCCCTTTATTCGAATTATCTGATTTAATTTGATTATAATATATCGTAGATGAGATGATGGAGAGCATAAATCCTCCCCCTCACCTCCATTTTGAAGGTCTGCTTTGAATATCCAGCTTTTTCTACGCTGACCTTGTAGGTGCCACGCGACAATTCCGCCTGTGCAATGCCGTCTGCATCCGTCTCAAACGGGATGGGGAAGCCTTCAATGGAAACTAAAGCATTACTTATTGGTCGACCATCTTCTCCCCTTACACTTATTGATACCTTATTCTCGATTATGTATTCAGGAATGCCGATAATTAATTCTTTCTTCGGAACATCCGGTTCTATGGTGATTGTCCGGGTTTCTTGCGGAGCAAGATGCACCGATGCATAGATGATGATGGAGTCGCCTGACTCGCGTGTATTCGCAACCTTGCCACCCTTAACCAGATACCTTCCTTCTTCGAGTTGGGGCATGACGACTCTAAAGGTCACACCTGAGATGGATTCAAGATTACTGTTCGTAACGTTAATAGATGCACGACCTAACTCCTTAGATGCGGTATACGATATCTTTTGGAGCTTCCTGTAATGGTCTGCAATGTCTTCCGGCGTCGTTGTCGTCAGTCCGTTTTTCCGAGCATAGTCATAGAGATCATCAAACTTCCCGGCATATTCAGGATTTTCAACATCTGCAATCCTGAAAACGAACAGCGCCATATCATGGTTTTGTGCAACGCTATCGATTACCGATCTCCAACTCTTAAAAAGATTCTCAGGATCTTTCCCAGACAACGAAGCGCTCTGTGGATTTGAAGCAGGGAGCATTACAAGATCTGTTGCGCTTCCATGATAATACGCCATCTGCGGATGACGAAAGCCCTCATCCCAGAGAACACCAAGATACGGTGCACTAATTCTATCGGTGATCATATAGGACACACCTATATCGGCATACAATTTGATCGTAGGTAGATCATACCTTGTTGTTCTGGAAATGTCTTCAGTGACTACCATCGGGATGATGCCATCTGGATACGGGTGCAGTTCGATGCTACGCTGCTCTTCCACTCTACGTTTTGCAGTGACTTCATCACCGATAGAAATGTATTGTACAGACTTGAATGATGCACCCGGTGAAATTGATCGCCATGACTCTTGTTTGAACTGCAACAAGCAATAGTTCGAATATCTTACTGAACCCGAATAAAATAAATCTGAGGGATATGGTGAAGTCGGCAGATGCTCAACATACATGCCGGAGTGCTCATTTTGCAGGAAAATGCCATAGAATTTGTCATCTAGGCTTGAACCATCTTCCGATGGATATACTCTCTTCTCAATTCGCTTACCGTCACTGGAAAGGATGAAATTCACTATGGGACAAAAAAAACGGGTCGTTGCGGATATTAGCATCCCAGACGAGTGATCAGACCAATCGTTAGAAATATCAGATTCACGACAAATGGTATCCTTATAGAAGGAATATGTTATATTAATCGTACCAATTGGTTGACCACTCGAATTCTGAAGAAGGCCTGAATAGAAAACATGATTTTCTTGCACATTTGTTGAAAACGGCATCTCAAATATATTATACCCTTCTTTTTCACCATTGACTACATCTATTGTAATGAAATCCAATATGTGTCCAT
>NZ_JARVGN010000026.1 GCF_029762515.1 Methanocalculus sp.
TATATCCTTTTTACGGAGCAGTTTTCCCGGAAAATCCGGTTGAGTCTCCTCTCCATTGGATCCATTCTTCAGATTCCGCTCTTCTTTGCCTTCTTTGTCAACCCCGAAATCCGGGACGGAGGCCCCCTCCCGCTCTTTGCAGACCGGCTGCCGCTTCCGGGGATGCTCTTTGATGCCATTGCCGGGCTCCTTGGAACAGCCGGGGAAACCGGATATGGCATATGGTTCACAATTGCCCTTTCAATTGGCCTTTTTATCCAGATGGCTCTCATATCGCTCTTCCTCTACTGGAGTGGAACAATTTTCATGAGGCAGAAGAGCGATACCTGACTGTATCCCTTCAGATCAGTACGCGATTCTCCTGAAGATCTACTCTCTCCAGTTTCTGCTGAAAAAAAAGGTTTGTTGGTTTTCAGGACTGATTCTTCAGCTCGTCTTCTCTCCGGGCCACCAGTGCAGCTGCTGCTGCTTCTGCACCGGCGAGGATTGCGTCTTCTCCCGGGATCTCGCGGTCATGCATCAGGATGGCGCCATCGCAGATGACAGATCTGACGGAGTTGCCACCGCAGGCATAGACGATATTTGAGATTGGGTTGTGGAAGGGGGTATTACAGATCGCGTTCCTGTCCACCAGGATGATGTCGGCGGCATATCCGGGTGCGATGATACCGCCGCCCGTTCTCAGTGCCTCTGCACCCGCATGGGATGCGATCTGAATCGCTTCTTCTGCGGGGAGGATCGTTGGATCGCCAGTTGCGAACTTCTGGAGGAGGGCTGCGATCTTCATCTCCTCAAAGAGATCGAGGTTGTTGTTCGAGGCGCAGCCGTCAGTTCCAAGCGTCACTGGGGCGCCAGCACCTTTCAGTGCCTGGTAGGGGATTGCCCTTCCGCCTGCGAGCTTCATGTTGCTTGCGGGATTGTGGGATGCTGCGGTCTTTCTCTTCCCGAGCAGTTCGGTTTCAGCCTCATCGAGATAACAGCAGTGGGCGGCGACGGTTCTCTCTGTCAGGATGCCGTATTTGTCGAGGTGGGCGGCTGGTGAGACGCCGTTGTTTTTGATGCAGTCGTCTACCTCCTGTTTTGTCTCTGAGAGGTGGATGTGGATTCCGGCATCATGTTCGTTTGCGTACTCGGCACACCAGGTAAGCCCCTCAGGCGAGACGGTATAGAGGGCATGGGGGCCGGTTGCAAAGGTGATCTTTGGGTTGTTTCTGGATTTGATATGGTTATGGAGATTGATGGTTGCCTTGATCTCTGCCTCACGCTTCTCTTCTGTGAAGAGATCGATGAATCCATGCGAGAGGCATGCCCACATCCCGGATTCTTCGACGGCATCGGCTGCCCTGTCCATGAAGAAGTACATGTCATTGAAGGCTATGGTTCCGGTTTTTATCATCTCAAGGCAGGCAAGCCGTGTTCCCCAGTAGACATCGTCGCCATTGAGGTGTGCCTCAAGAGGCCAGATCTTCTGTGAGAGCCATTCAAAGAGGACCATGTCGTCTGCATATCCCCGGAGGAGGCTCATTGCGGCATGGGTGTGGGTGTTCACAAGACCCGGCAGGAGGACGTCGCCTCCGGCATCGATCTCAAATGCGGCTGTGCCTTTGTACTCTGATCGGATCCCCTCTCCAACTGCCTGGATCTTCCCCTCATCGATGAAGATGTCGGTCTTTCTGCAGTTGTGAGTGGCGCCTTTGATCAGAATCGATGTCTGCTTGTTAAATGGTATCATGCTTATCCAAACTCCTTAACAATCCTCTCAAGGATGATGCTTGTTCTCCTGCCCCCTTCTTTTGCGGCAGCGACGATGGTCTCATAGCTGATTGCTTCGTCGCCGATCCCGTTTCCATAGTTGTCAACGGTGCAGACAGCGGCGATCTTCATGCCAAGCTCTGCTGCGAGGGTTGCTTCGCTTGCAACCGTCATCCCGACGATATCCGCGATCTTTGCGATTGCCCTCACCTCCGCCTCCGTCTCGAACCGGGGCCCGATCGTCTGGATATAGGTGCCGCCGATTTTTATATCCGGGTGGATGGTGCTGAGGCCGACGATCAGGTCATGATCGAAACCGGGCATCACGTGGGTGATGGTGGTGTCATGGAATGTCGGGATGCCGCCCCAGCTGATGAAGTCTTTTGGGATGACGATTGTGCCGGGGGGATACTCCAGTTTCAGGGATCCGACTGAACCGAATGCCACGATCCGGTTGACCCCCATGATCTTCAGTGCCGCCAGATGTGCCCGGTGATTGATCTTGTGGGGCGGAAGGGTATTCTGGTGGCGTGGCACCATGCAGATCTCCCCGCAATGGACGGTTGCTTTCCCATAAGGTGTTGCAATCACCTTCTCTTCAAGCGGGGGGAGATCCGCAAAGAGGAGGCTTGTTCCACCGATTATTCCGAGCATGGTCTCTGCTCCTTCCCCAGGTATCCTGCCATCTGAAGTAGTGTTTCACTTCAGGATTATTGAATGAGATGGTTTTTGTATACTCTCCGGGGTGGTGTTGACGGATCCGGAGTACCTTGATCTGATGCCTGGGGGGCTCTCTTCTCCCATGCCGTTAAGGATGGGTATATGGCAGCGGCGGATGTCTTTGGCGGTGGCGGCCGATTGTGATGAATACACAGGATGATCTCAGGCAGGCTCTCACAGAATACCAAAACGGGACGTTTATCAGGGGATGAGGGCTTTATCTCCTCTCTCGTGAAAATCTACCTTCACAGGTGAGATCTGTATCTTCAACGAGCAGATCCAGGAGCACGGTTTAATGAAGAAAGAGGCCAATCCGATAGGCGGGGAGATCGTCATAGACCGTTTTTCAGGTATCGATTTCGATCCTTTCGTACCATTCTATATTGATATTTTTTATGAGCATGAGCCATTGGCAGAGTGCGTCGGCTTAAGCCGGGAGCATATGGATTTCATCACCCGGACCCTCTATTGCGGGGAGAAGAACCTCCTCTCCCAGGAACTCTGCTGGATTGCCCGGGATTCCAGCCGGGAGAGCTGTCCCGTCGGTATCATCGCCTGTGATGATCCGGTTGCCACCGGTGAATTGGAGATGCCTCTGGGTATGGACGGCGAAGACATGGAGAAGATCTCGGTAATAACGGGGCTTTTGGAAGAGGTCAGCCGCCCCATGCAGGAGTTCTTCGGGCAGGGGGAGGGTATATGCCTGCATGTGGCTGCAATCGGCGTTCTTCATGAATATAAGGGCCGGGGAATTGCATTCCGGTTGTTGCAGGCTGCCCTTCAGGAAGCCAAAGCCCGGGAATTTAAGTATGCTTTTTCTGAATGCACCAGCCCGGCATCCCGGAAGCTGCATGAGAAAGCCGGATTCCACAGCATTAACAGTATCTCTGTAAGTAATTATACCATAAACGGACGGCGTCCGTTACCACATTGCGAGCTGGATGTCCACCTGATGCAGAAGGTTCTCGACGGTTGAGAGGACTGCTCAGTACTGCTGAGTACTGGTGCCCACTCGTTTTTGAGGTCAGGCTGCCTCCTGCACCGGACTTCTTCCCGGTCCTGCCGGGCTTTTCTTTTAAAAGGGGCTACCCCTGCCTGAAGATCCTGATCATCGGCGGAATTGCTGCCAGAACGAAGATGATTCCATACCAGTACCACTCAAGGCTCAGGATCGGCTCCCAGAGCTTTGCCACCATGAGCGCAAAGGCAAAGACGCTGAGCTTCACCAGCCCCATATCGATCCAGCCGAGCTTCTGAACCCGGTCATCCATCCAATCTGTAAAACCTGCCATTATATTCTCTCCTCCCGCCTCTCTGGTGAGGCAGATGAATCTCTTGTCTTCCAGAGGTTAAGGTTTTCTGACTATCAGGAAAGCGGATTTTTGATTGGCTCTCCTGTCAGGCAGCAGCCATAGAGTGTGGGATTCATCCATCCAACTGTTCTCTGTGTATCATTTTGTATTTATGAAGGTGATGCATAGTTTCTTATTCCGGGAAAGATAATTACCATTTAGGGGAGGCTTTTTGCTCCAGTGCTCTGTGCGGCCGATGGTTTTGGTCACCTTCACCATCTGGCGGGGCGGGCTTTTTCCCCTGTTTTGTTTTCTCTCCACAAATCATGATCTGATATGGTTAAACAGGTTTTTTTTGTTGGATAGATGTCTTGCATTCTTCTTATGGAAGTACCATTCATATTGATCAATACCCGGAGGATGAGCGATGGATCAAGGAATTCAAGGTTCGTTGACGAAAGAAACATTCGAGGCAGAAGCCCCCCTTCCTTTGGAGATCTTTTCTCTTCTTACCAGTTCCGGGATAGATGAGGTCACAAAGCTCTATATTGATGTCTTTCTTGATGATGAGCCGACATCCCGTGTTATCGCGCCGGAAAAAAACGCTGTCTATCAGGATGCACTTGGGTATTTTCTGGCGCTTGCTGAGAATGGCCTGAGCTTCATTGGAAGGGACAGTGAAACAGGAGGAATCACCGGATTCATCTTCTGTATTGACCTCCTTGACGATCCAACATCCGAAGGTGCACCGATGGCTGAGTTATCCCGCCACTTTCCTGAGGCGATCTCGATGATCGATGAACTTGAAGATATGTTCATGGAGAGATCAGGGGTAATCCGGGGGTCTGTCCTGCATATCTACCAGATAGGTGTCAAGAGGCCATACCGGGGAAGGGGGATCGCCACCGCCCTGATTCGGCAGATACTTTCCCACGCCATGGAGCTGGGGTACCGGCAGGTTGTAACGGACTGCACAAGTGAACGGTGACGCCGGGCATTTGAGAGGTGCGGTTTCTCCGAGAGAGGGTATCTTGCCTATGATGCGTTTTTCTACGAGGGTGCCTGTGTCTTTCAGGGGCTTGAAGGGGGTATCAGCCTGATGGCAAAGGATCTGGAGCCCCATTCTCTGAAGACTGAGCCGTGAAGAAGCGGTCGGGGTAACTGTCTCTCTTTATTGGTATTTGCGAAGGCTCTCTTGGTTTGGGTGAGGGTAGTTAACTACTAATTTTGTAGTAATTAGTAGTTATTGGTAGTTGGGTGGTTATGATCGGATAGAATACATAGGGATAAGGGAAAAATTCTTGTGATAATAACCAATACATACAATTCAGAAGGACGTCATTTGGAATGACAAGTGACTTCATATAAAAAATATTCAGGAATTGAACTCCATATGACCGAAATTGAAGATCTTATACAGGAACTCTCGCCGGATAATCGGAAAGAGGTAAAGGATTTTATTACCTTGCTCCTTCGAAAACAGAAAACCGGAGAGGGTAAGCCACTTCGCCTTTCATGGGCTGGAGCTCTCAGGAGATATCGAACTACGTATACTGCTCTTGAGCTTCAGGAGCAGTCGTTATCCTGGCGAAGTGAATGATGTATCTTCTGGATACAAATATTTGGCTTGAATTACTTCTTGATCAAGAGCATGCTAAGGATGTCAAGACCGTGATTTTGATCGAACTCCTATCGGAAGGCAGACGCCCGGAGATATTTAAAGCTCGCTCTCCTCGTTGAAGATGAAGGCGAATTCCTTTCCCCTTCTCCCTCTCCTCTCCCCCCCATCACCCTTCGGAATCTTTCTATCCGATTGCGTTCATCTGTACTTCCATGAGCCGGTTTGGGAGTCTTGATCCTGATCTGATACAGAGCGGTGGCTGCACCGACATCTACTTCCCCCGCTGCGAGGCGGTGCTTGAGAAGGCAGGGGTGAACCCGTTCGTTGTGATGGAGGTCTCGGTTGCGTCGCTTCCGCTTGGGTTTGGTATCCTGGCGGGGCTTGACTCGGTGGTGGAGCTCTTCTCCGGGAAGCCGGTTACGATCCACTCTCTTCCCGAGGGTTCGATCTTCTTCGAGGGTGAGCCGGTGATGGTGATCGAGGGCAAATATCGGGATATCGCCCGGTTCGAGACCGCTCTTCTCGGCTTCCTCTGCCATGCCTCAGGGATCGCAACCGCTGCCGCCCATATCGTCTCCGTCGCAGCCGGGCGGCCCATCTTCTCGTTCGGCTCCCGGCGGCAGCACCCGGCGATCGCCCCCATGATCGAGCGGGCTGCCTGGATCGGCGGGGTTGCCGGGGTGAGCAATACGGCCGCCCCTGCCGGGATTCCGCTCGCCGGGACGATGCCCCACGCCTATGTCCTCTCCTTTGATACTCCTGAATCGGCGTGGGCGGCATATGCGGAGCATGCCGATCCCGATGTGCCCCGGATCATGCTCTGCGATACCCTCTCGGATGAAAAGGCCGAGGCCCTTGCCGCCGCCAGAATCGGCTGCTCGGCGGTCCGGCTCGACACCCCCCGGTCACGCCGGGGCGATATCCGCTCCATCATCGGGGAGGTGCGGTGGGAGCTCGACACCCATGGATACAAGGATGTGAAGATCTTCCTCTCCGGCGGCGTCACCGCAGCCGACGTCGCCGCCCTCCGCGATATCGTCGATTCCTTCGGGGTCGGCGGCGCCATCGCCAATGCACCTGTGATCGACTTCTCGGCCGATATCGTCGAGAAGGACAGAACCCCCTTAGCCAAACGCGGCCGCCGCAGCGGAAGAAAGCAGGTCTGGCGGCTCGATAGCCGGGACGATGCTCCCGGTGATGAACCAGATCATGCCGGCGGGAAGGGCGTAGGAGAGAGCAGCCAGGGCGGCAGCCAGCAGGGCAACCCCCACACCGGCCGCCGCGTCCTCCTCTACACCCAGACCCCACCCGCCGGGGCGGCCCCCCTGCTTGTGGAGCTCATCCGGGCCGGCCGCCCGGTTACAACCGTCAGCACAGAGGAATCCCGGCGGCGGGCGGCAGGGGAGATGCGGAGCAGGGAAGGGATGTGAAGGGGTGAAGAGAAGTGATGGACAGGCAAGATGCGAAGGACGAAAGAGGTGCGAAGGACGGGGGAGTGCCGGGGGCCCCGTGATATCCAATAAACAATCTATTTATGCGACTCCTGCGAATAGTATAAGGTCAGTGGGCGTCATTGCCGCTGGATACAATCATCTCAGGACGCAATCGTTGCTGGGCCGATAGATCAGGGGTAGATCGCTACCTTGGCATGGTAGAGGCCGCGGGTTCAATTCCCGCTCGGTCCATTTTTATTTAACATTTTCAATTGCAGGAAGATAGTCAAAAAAATAATTTTAATTTTTTTCGAATTTTATTTTTTTTAATCTATAATGGTTTTGTGCCAATAATTACTTATTTTATTATTAATTTTTTAGAGCAAATTGTGGATTATAAACAAAATGTTTTTATATTATGAATGAATGATCTAAAATAAATGCGTTGTAATAATTGTAGTGAAAATATTCCTGATGATTTGAAATATTGCTCGCATTGCGGATATGCCATAAAAGGATGTACAATTGAAGATTTTATTAATGATTATTTTAAGATTTATGCAGTAATTGGTGTTTTTGGGGCAATATCTCTGTATTTGGGAAAGTATCCTACGCAATTTATTACAGAAAATGATAATGGTATTATCTTGGAGATGGCTAGTTCTCTAAGTCTATTCATTGTAGTTTTATTATCTATAAATTTATTTTTTAAAATAAATCCCTATATTAAAAACTGTCTTGCGGAAAAGGAACAAACAGAAAAAGAATCATACACAACTTGGTTTCATAGTTCATTAAATGTTATTATATTAAATTTATTTCGCTACATTTCGCTTTTCCTGTTCGGATTAGTTGCTTTATATTTAATTACGTTTTCAATTATCGGCTCGTCTATCCAATTCATTATTTATGTGTGTTTCTTGGTTTTATTGATGATGGTGGGGATATACCATCCTGCGGTACATCTTTTAAAAATGAAAAAAAATAAATTCATTTTTTTATTTATTATTGCTATAGTAATAATAATCTTATTAATGTTGATTACTTTATATTTATTGGATCAAATTCTTAAATTAAATATTTATTATATTTTCATATTGTTATCTATATATATTATCTCAATAATGACATTATATGATTGCTTCTGTGAATATAGAAGGAATTGAACTTTTTCATAATAACTTGTAATTAAAATTTGAATATTATTATTTTATTCTCTATCAAGTTATCTAAAATATTAAACACTATTATATCCAAAATGCTATTTAAATATCTTGATTATTTTTTTTATTTCGTCAATATATCTATGAAAAGCTATAAATATGTTTCAAATTACTTATTAATCAAGTGAGGTTTATATATGCAACAATCTGGTGGGTCAGTATTTGTTAATCAAGGCGATGTATGCCCCACAATAGATAAAGATATTTTAATTAAACTTTCAAAATTGACTAAAGGAAAAATTTTGGATAGAAGACGAGATATAAGAAAAAATATTATCTTGACAACGCTTGGTCAATTTAAAATCAATGATACTTTTAAATTTCAAGATTTAACTGAAAAAATTTATTATCTTATAAGGTGTAAATTCGAAAAGGAATTAGTTTTACCGATTCTTGCGACTTTCGAAGAAGAGGGTTTGATAGAGCACATAGGTGAATTAACTTATCGAATTATTGATAATATTGAGATTCCTGATATTTCTGAGTCAATAAGTCCTGTATGGAATGAATTTCTTCAAGAATATATAATAAATAAAAAAATTCAGTATGATCGATATATTCATAAGAATGCTCAAAAAGCTTTTAATGAAATTATTCTTAAGATAATCTCACAATTTACGCTCTCAGAGCCTTTTGAGAGTCAGGTTGAATCTATCCCCATAGATAATATCCAATTATTAGTAAGTTCTATTGTGGATAATGTATGTTTTCCAGATCAAAAATTTAATGAAAAATTAAAAAACTCAATTATCGATTATCTTACTTCCGAAGCATCTAATAATCAAAATTTATTAACACTCATCTCTAGTTGTTATGATGCGATTATAAATATTAATTTATTAAAGCGAGAACAAGGATTTAAATCATTAGATATCAATTTTTCAGATTCTGTATCTCTATTGCTATTAGATACCAATTTCATAATCACTTTATTAACAAAGACTGACCCTAAACATTCATTATCCGTTGCATTAGTAAAACAGTGCGAAAAATCTAAAATACCTCTTAGATATAGCAGTTTATGTAAAAATGAATTAAATAATTTAATTAAGTCCGTAATGACGGAAATGAGCAATATCGGCGTGACTAGTAGGAGAGCACCAAGTGACAACCAACTTATATTGGATTACTTTAAGGATAAAGAAGAACAGGAAACAACATGGAGTGAATATAGTACCTATCTCAGTAATTGGGAAATATTTATTCAAAGGTATAATATTTATCCTCTTGAACATAAAATCACAACTAATTGTGATGACACCATTTTCGACCTTGTCAAAATAGCTTTGAAAACATATGATGAAGTATCAAACAATGGACGCATTGGTTATAATTCCGAGAATCATAAAAAATTTAAATCAGAGGAATCATATGATCATGATGCATTATCTGTGGCATATATATATAAAATAAAAACTGATAATGAGAAAAAGAGTGCGAATAAACAATATGGGCCTTGGTTTTTGAGTTATGATAATCGTCTATCTGCGGTTAATCAAGCAAATTTAATGAAACATAATGAATTTGGTTTTGTTATTCAGCCCCGGATATTATTAAATTACATTCATGTATTTTCAAATATTTCTATTGATGAGAATGAAGAAGAAGAATTCGCTCTCGCATTACTTCGTTATACTGCTCGGATAGCTCATCCAAAGTTGACGTTGGGTGAATACTCTCAATTAGTTGCAATTAAAACAGGTATCGGGGAAGAGAATGCAAAAATTTTATATGAGATTTTTCTTCAATCTCCATTAAAGGATGACTTGCAGAAAGCTCTATATGATAAAAATTCTGAATTGGCTGATCAAAAAGCAGTAGAAATACTGAATCTTACCAACCTTCAGGTATTAATGGAGAAATATAGTTTGACTCAGCAACAAATTGAAAATTATGAAGCTGAGCGTGAGAGATATAAATTTGCCCTTAAAAAACAACGAGAAGAAAACCAATTAAAAGATCAAGAAATTAAAACTTTAAGATCTGTGTCTACAAAAACATATTACTATAATAATTCAAATACAGTTATAATAAATGGGGATACTGTAAACATTCAGATAGATGCTGAATTGGATCCGAAAATAATGAAAAAATTATTTGGTATTCTTGACATACTTGAATCAGAAAATGCATTTGAATCAGGATTAATCGATCCGCCGCCTAAGGAAATAAATGAATCAACACTTAAGAGGTATTTATCTCAACTTCAAACAAACATTACTAAATCTTCAGTAGCTCAAGGAGTAAAAGATCTTTTGCCAATAATCGCCTCAACGCTTTCTATATTGAATAACCTATAATTATTTCTTTATAGGAAAACTCGTCGTCATTTATAAAGTTGAAAACAAGGTGGTATCCATCCCCCCTCCTCCCCCCCCAAAACACTTTCACGACGCACGGTTCATCCATTATTACCTGGACTGCGTTCTTATTGTATGAATTCAGAAAGCAGTTCGCAGATTGTCTCACGAAACTTCACCTTTTCCGATAAGCCGCTCTTTAAGGACGCCGATATCCTCGAATGCGATCACATCCCCGACCAGGTGCTCTTCCGCGATGCCGAGCTCGAGGAGCTGGCATTTTTGATCAGGCCGGGGCTCCGGGGCCAGCGGCCGGCCAACATCCTCTGCCGGGGGCTCCCCGCCACCGGAAAGACCACCTGTATCCACCACCTCTTTGCCGAACTCAGGGAGGTCTCACATACCCTGATCC
>NZ_JARVGN010000270.1 GCF_029762515.1 Methanocalculus sp.
TCCCCGATCCCAGTTTGCAGAACTGATAAATAAAATCCACTATGCGGTTGCCACCAGGCGTGGAGAGGCTGAGATAAAGAGAAGGCTTTGGTTTGAGCGATTGATCGGACTCATTTCATCACGGTTTGTTGCATCTGATGATATTGATCTGCCGATCAATGTGGCACTTGAAGACATCGGCTCTTTCTGCGGTGCATCCCGTTCATACATCTTCCTTTTACGGGAAGCTAGCGATGTAATGGATAACAGCCATGAGTGGTGCGCAGATGGTGTTTCGCCTGAGATCGAAAATCTTCAGAACCTCCCCTGCTCCCACTTCTCCTGGTGGATGAAGAAGCTTCGTAATAATGAGATCATCAGGATCAGGGATCTTCATGAGATGCCCCCCGAAGCAGCTTCAGAAAAGAGTTTGCTGGAAAAACAGGGTGTCCTTTCATTGATTGCCATTCCACTGATGATGAGTGACGGGCTTACCGGATTTATCGGTTTTGATAATGTTGAGACGATCAGGGACTGGAATCAGGAAGATATCAATATCCTCAGGTTTTGTGGCGATATCATCGCAAGTGCACTGGGAAGAAGGCGATCTGAAGATGCACTCAGGAAGAGCGAGATCTTCAACCGCACACTCATAGACCACATTCCTGATTACATTGTCCTCTATGGAAACGATGGGAGGGTTATCTTTGCAAATCCAGCTACAGAACAGGCCTTTGGCTACCCGGTTGAAGAACTTGCAGGTGCTCATGTCCTTTCGTTTGTTCCTGAAGAATACCATGATCTGGTGAAGCAGAAACTGGTTGCACGGGCAGAAGGATTGCCGGTATCGCCATATGAGGTCGAAATCAGGACAAAGGAAGGCGGACGGATAACAGTGCTTGTCCAGGGGACAATTATGGAGTACCATGACACTCCGACCAATCTGCTTGTCCTGACAAACATCACTGATCGGAAGAGATCTGAAGAGGCATTGCAGAAGAGTGAAGAGCGTTTCAGAAGGATATCCGAGAATGCTCCTGTCGGCATCTTCCAGCTTCAGATGTTGCCATCAGAAGAGCTGTCCATCCTGTATGCCAGCAATAAAATACCAGAGATCACCGGGATCTCACAGGAGGAGTTATACAGAGATTTTTCATCAGTGACAGAACGGATCCATTCAGACTATCTGACAGGATTTCGGGGAGCAATGTCGGAATCGGCAGAATACCTGATTGATTTTGAGTACATATTTCTCTTTAACGCAGCATCCGGCTATCGGTGGCTTGAAGTACATGCAACACCGTCTGTGCAGAATGATCAGAGCATCCTCTGGGATGGGGTGGTCATCGATATTGATGAACGAAAGCGGGCTGATGAGAAGATACGGGATGCAAACCGTCTCCTTGAAGGCGTCCTTGACGGCGTATCAGATATCATCGGGATACAGAACCCGGATCATTCGATGGTCCGCTATAACAGGGCAGGATATGAGATGCTCGGTCTCTCCCCCCGGGAGGTTGAGGGAAAGCATTGCCACTCCCTGATAGGGAGAACAACGCCCTGTGAGAACTGTGCAACCGAAGTTGCACTGAGGAGCAAAAAGCTTGAAACAGTCGAGCGGTACATCCCCGAACTTGACCGGTATTTCATCTGCCGGAGCAACCCTGTCCTTAATGATGAGGGAGAGGTGCGGCTGATCATCGAACAGCTGACAGATATCACAGAAAGGAGGCGGATAGAAGACTCTCTCAGGGAGAGCGAGGAGCGGTACAGGCTCACACTGGATGCTACCAATGATGGAATATGGGACTGGGATCTCGTGAGCGGGAACGCCATCCTCAGCCCCCGATGGTACAGGATGCTGGGATATGAGCCTGGTGAGATGCCGGGGTCTTATGAAACCTGGAGGTCGCTCATTCATCCGGAGGATATCGAAGGAGCTGAAGCGTGTATCCATGCCAATATCCGGGAAGGGAAGGAGGGTTTTCAGCTTGAGTTCAGGATGAGGAGAAAAGAGAACGGCTGGGAATGGATCCTGGCCAGGGGCAAGGTTGTCAGCCGTGATGCAGATGGGATCCCTCTCCGACTCCTTGGAACCCATACCGACATCACCGAGAGAAAGAATGCAGAAAAGCTGC
This sequence comes from Methanocalculus sp., assembly GCF_029762515.1. Taxonomy (GTDB): domain Archaea; phylum Halobacteriota; class Methanomicrobia; order Methanomicrobiales; family Methanocorpusculaceae; genus Methanocalculus. The sequence goes on from NZ_JARVGN010000270.1 coordinate 2,118, forward strand.
TCCGGGAGAGTGAGGAGAAGTTCCGCTCGCTTGTCGAAAATTCGATAGAAGCGATTGCAATTCTGGATCAAGAGGGAAATATTGTTTTTATCAATAGTGCCGCCGCCCACCTGCTTGAAATTGAGGATCATGAAGAACTGATTGGAAAAAATGTACTTGCTTTTGTTGCAGAAGAGTCAAAGGAAGCGGCGATACGCGACTTAATTGAATTATTCCAGGGTAATGACGCATATCTTGCAGGATATACCATCCAGTCAGCACTGGAGAAAAAACTTTTCGTGGAATGTGTCGGCAAGCAGATCCAGTATGATGGAATGACTGCAGATCTTATTTCTGTCCGGGATATAACTGAAAGAAAAATCTCCGAAGAGGCGCTGAAGAAGAGCGAGGAGAAGTACCGCATTATTGCAGAAAATACGGCAGACTACATCTGGCTGTATGACACAACCTTCAGGCTTCAATATATCAGCCCCTCAGTCGAGAGGATGAAAGGCTTCACCGTTTCCGAATCGATGAGAAAATCAATAAAGGAGGATATGACTCCGGAGTCCTATGCTGTTCTCAATGATATTATACGGGAACAGATGGATCTTGAAGAGTCCGGTACAGCAGATCCAAACCGATCTATCACCTTTGAGACCGAGGAGTATTGTAAGGATGGATCAACCATCATAGTCGAGAACCTTGCCCGTTTCCTGCGTGATGAAGACGGACGTCCTGTTTCGATACTCGGGATATCCCGTGATATAACCGAACGAAAGCGTGCAGAAACAGAGCTTCAGCTGAAGAACGCGGAACTAAAGGCAGCTGATGAGAGGTTGCAGGCAGCACACCTGAGGCTGCTTGCGGTGCTGGATGGAATTAATGCTGCTGTATATGTGGCTGATATACAGACGCATGAGCTGCTCTTTATCAATGAGTATGCACGTGAGATTACAGGATTCACAGGTGATATTGAAGGGAAGAGATGCTGGTCTGTGATGAAACCGGGGCAGGAAGAACCCTGTGGATTATGCACGAATGCGATGCTTATGCAGCAGGACGGCAGCTATGCAGGAGAGTACAGATGGGAGTTCCGGAATTCCGAAAACGGACGGTGGTATGACAGCCATGTGAGTGTGATACGGTGGATCGATGGCCGCT
>NZ_JARVGN010000271.1 GCF_029762515.1 Methanocalculus sp.
CCGTGTACCGGGAACGATCGAGTCCGGGTGGTATGCATCCGGGATCCATGGATGAAAGAGTGGTTCTTTCCAGGCTTCTGCAGAAGCAATCCCAAGAAGCGGGATCTCATGGCTGTCACACCATTCACGAAGAGCGGCTTTCATAGGTCAGACAGTGATCCCTGCGATTGCAAGGAGTATAAGGATGACGGCACCAGGGATACCGCCAAACGCACAGATCAAGACCGTCGCCCAGGTGATCGGGATATCAGGAACACCAAGAAAGGAGAGGAGATGGAAGGTATTTGTGATAAATAGGAGGATGAGACCTGCTGCTGCATTTGCAAGCAGTGTCATCCCTTTCTTAACACAAAAATACAGTGTGGCGATCAGCGCCACAATGACCAGAAGTGGAATGATGATCTCAAACATGACCCGCCATCACCCGACAAGGCGCATCCCGCTGATCCTGACCGGCGGAACGATCACTGAACCAACCCGCCGCGGAGTCGGTCCCATACCTGTGATCTGGCCGAGCATCTCAAAAATATTTCCTGCGATCATCGCCTTTCTTACCGGCTGCTGGCAGATACCATCCTCCATGATAAAGGCGTTCTGGACTTCAACCGAGAAATCTCCCGTGAGCGGATTTGCGGTGTGCGCACCAATCACATCATTGATTGAGATGCAATGGCCTTCACCCGGCTCCTGCATCGTTTCAGCTGAGAAGACCAGGGTATGGAGGCCTATCGAGACCCCGCCTGCAACTCCCCCTCGTGCGGCATTGCCGGTACTCTCTTTGCCAAACCGGTATGCGGTCTTCAGATCATAGACAAATGATTTCAGGACGCCGTCTTCAATGAGGACATTCTTTCTTGTGGGAACGCCCTCGGCATCGAAACGGCAGTTCCCAAGCCCACCGGGATAGAAGGGATCGTCAATCACTGAAAGGTGTTCTGCTCCGATCACTTCGCCCAGCTTCTCTGCCAGAAACGATCTCCCCATATGGACAGATCTCCCGTTGACTGCTGATTGAAGCAGTGAGGCAACGAGCCCCGAGAAGGCAACAGGGGAGAGGAGGATATCATAGGTCCCGGTCTCAATCGGAACCCCGTTTCGGGATGTCGAGGCAAGTTCAGCCGCTCTTCGTCCGATCTCAAATGGATCGATATCAAGGGAGTACGAGCGATCATATTCAAAACCGGTCGACTGATCCGCAATCGTCTCCAGAGATGCCGATACTGAGGTGTGATCCTCTTCATACCAGATACCTTTTGAGTTTGCAAGAAGGACTGAACCCAGTGAAAGTCCGGCACCGCCACCAACAACTTCGGCTTCCGGATACGCAGACGCCCCTTCAAGGAGCCTGTTGCAGTATGAGAGGGCGATATCAGGATCGGTTTTGACAGCACTGTCAAATGAAAGGGATTCGCCCTTCAGGGGAACCGGATCGGGCAGTCCGCCCCAGGGTACCGGTTCTGCAAGACGTGCGCTTGAAATTGCCGAGTCCAGGCAGACTCGCCAGTCCGCTATGGTGCTTGTACTTGATGATCCGATCCGGCCGGAATCGATTACGCGGATGATCAGCCCTGTTCCAAAGGATTCTCCTGCATAAGCAGGAACGGAGCGTTTCATCTCTATTGAGACGCTCTCACTGGTAAGGAGGGCAACTTCAACCTCATCTGCGGAGTGCAGCCCTGTCCCGATGATCTCAGTTACGATCTCTTTATACATCGCCACTACCTCCGATGATAGCCTCAGAGAGGAGTATGTGGGGAGATCCATCAGAAACAGGGACACTCTGCCCACCTTTTCCGCAGTATCCGGGATGCATTTTGAGATCGTTCCCACAGAGGGTGATCGCGTGCAAGGTCGAGAGGATCTCGCCGGTGAGCGAGACATCCCTGACCATCTCAGTCAGCTCGCCCCCCTCGATCAGGTACCCGAACTCGGCATTAAACTGGAAGACGCCACGGCCGGGATCCACCTGGCCGCCGCGTGAACCGCCAAGGAGAATACCATCCCGGCATTCCTCGATCATCTCATCGTACCGGGCATCGCCGGGGGCGATATAGGTGTTGCTCATCCGGACAATCGGGAGATCTCCGGGCATTGCACGTGCATGGCCTGCATCGCCGTTACCGACTGCTGCAAGGGTTTCCCGGGAATGCAGGTACCGCTTCAGGATACCATCTTCGATGATTGCGGTTCTCTTTCCGGCAACACCCTCGGCATCGACGGGCTCAAACCCGAATGCATGCATGGTCGGATCGTCGATGATGGTAACGATCGGGCTCCCGATCGCAGTGCCGATCCGGTCTTTTAAGACCGAAGCACCCTCTTTCACAAGATCCCCCTCGCTCGCATGTCCGACTGCCTCATGGGCAAAGACACCGCCGAGTTCCGGGTCAAGAACTGCCCGCATCCTGCCTCCTTTTGCCGCACGGGCATTCAGAAGAGCCACTGCACGAGTGCCCGCCCTGATACCGTCATCAGTTCTGCCCCTCAGGTTGAGGCCGTCGATCCTGTGATCGCGGACATACCCCATCTGCATCGCACCGTTCTGCTTTGCAATTGCCATCACAGAGAATCCTGACCGGCACGTCGTATAGGATACCTCGTATCCGGTAGAGTCGAGGAAGGTAACCTCTTCAAAGCGTTCCGTATAGGTGCCGCGGGTGTTTGATACACCGGGAACTTTGGCAGCTTCAGTAATCTGCATCAGGAGTGTTCCCTTCTCTTCGAGCGGGATCTCTGTCGGATCCTCTTTCACCGGAGGAACCGGGAGAAGTTTCCGATCAGGCGCATCTGCAAGCACCACATCTTCTGCAGTCACCACTGCGGCTTTCTCAGCCCGGAGGAGGTAATCACGGAGTGCTCCTTTATCATCGGGATTAAACGGTGAAACTGCGACAATTCCCCAGCCACGTGGGCCGAGTGCCCGGATGATGGCCTTTGAGAAGAAGGTGACACCGGCAGATTCGATCTCACCATTATCGATATCAATGCCGGTATGCTCTCCGCTGACATGGCGGAGATCCCAGTACCTGAGTCTGGAATCCACGCTCAGACAACTCCCGGTTCACTCTGGATCGGTGGATTTGGAGGAATAATCGCATGTTCTGCAAGTTTCTTCAGCTTGGCGAGGAATCCTGCACGGTTTGTCGGAACCAGTGCCTGCTCGAGGATCTCCTCGATATGGGAGACCGGAATAATCTCAATCATCTCCCGGTACCGCTCCTCAATCAGCACATCACCTGCATTTGATTTGGGG
>NZ_JARVGN010000272.1 GCF_029762515.1 Methanocalculus sp.
AGCGTGCTGAAGATACCTCTGTTTCTAAAATCGGGGTGAACCATTACATTGGTAACCAGACCTGAAGGTATGATTTCCTTCTCACCATAGGATTGGAGATAGAGTTGCATCGGCATGAGAGAGAGAGAACCGATAATTGAATTTCCGGAATTTGCTATATAGATCTGGTGCTTCTCTCCATTTCCAAATGGACTTTCAGCGTATTTCCATCTCCATGCGTTCTCAGAAGCGGGTTTATTGAAACTACGTTCATACAGAGCCAGCCATTGGCAAAGGTCTTTGGTTGAGCGTGGATCCAGTGTGCGGTAATCGATGTCCATCTGGAATCACCAATATTCTTGTCGTAAAATCTATGGCTGAAATAATCCATTCTTTCCTAATTCTGATTTAATTGCATCATAGACGTCGAACGGAAATATTAATCATAAACATTACTTCTTCGAAATATTAGAAAAATTTAACTCAAATAATATTCGCCGGATTCTTCATTCAGTATGTCGTTGTTAACAATTGCTTTGGTAATTATACTTCGATATATTTTTTGAGGAACAAACGCAAGAAATGGCTTAATGTCTTCTAAACAAAAAATATAATACGCGTCGTCTTGATGAAATTTTATAAACTCCAACAGTACTTCTAATTTATAAGCCCGATTATGATCCCCCCTTAATACTGAGATCAGGTGGCGCATGTCATTAAATATGATATTTCGACACCTAATCCCAACCTTGTAGTCAAGTGAGAAATCAAGATCTCCTTCATTGACCATTCTGTATAAAAGATAAGGAAAATCAACACCGGCGGTTAAGGCAGCCTGCATGGATGCCCAGAATCTCGGATTTATCTCCACTATTTTTGGTTTTCCATCCCTTTCATCGATAATGACATCCACATCAGCAATCCCATAATAGTCAAGCGATTCCAGCAACTTGATACTGATTTTCAGAACATCCGGTTGATGCACCGTCTCTATGCAACAGGCTGGACCTGTCTCAATCGGATAATTCCGTGCCTCTTTAAGGACGCAAACCCTTCTGACTTTGGAATCCCTGTTGAGGATGCATCCAACGGTATATTTTTCGAAAAATGGGATTTTTTCCTGTATAATGGAAGGCCCGTACCGCCTCAGGACAGAATCATAGGCATCTCTTAGTTTATCAGATTCGTATACGAATGTAATTCCGTTTCCTCCCGACATTCTGGTCGGTTTAATTGTAACTGGATATTCAATTTCATTCTTAATCCGATTAATATCATCAACGGATTCGACGAAGTATGTTTTCGGACATGAGACTTTATTCTCAATTGCATGTTCCATCAATGACGCTTTATTCATTACCTTCGAAAGAACAGAGAAGTCGCTGAAAGGCAATTGGCATTTCAAATCCGTCTTCTTCTGCGCGAGAATTGCTATAAGTTTTTCGTCAAGTGGCATGACGATATTGTTCTGAGACAATTTGTGGAAAAAGTTAATGTCGTGATTACAGACAACCTTGTTGGTGCAATATTTCGAATAAAAGGCGATAGCATGATTCTTCCTCGAGATTAACGTTGATTTAATACCCTTTTTTCCAAGAGATCGCGCAACTGCGAGGGCTACAGAACTTTCAGCTGAGGGAATAATTACATGCATTTTATTCGCCATAGTAAGATACACTTCCTCCCTTTCTGGGAATGAATCAGAAAAATTCTTTTTTTCAGATTGTATTAATTAAAATATATTCAAGTGGCTATCTAACCGAATAACATTAGGTGCATCCACCTGTGCTATAAAGCCACCGAATCGCGTTTGATGATCGTTTAAACAATAAGATCTGTTAACCAAAATTTTTGCACTGTACGAATGAAGTTCTGATCTAAGTGCTTTATCCAAGCAGCAAATTGGGTAGAATTATTGTTCTTACGTTTTTTTCAGAATGTTTGACAGTAGTTTTAAGTGGTAAGAATCATACTTCAATGCTGAGTACCAGATCTCGATATCAGGGTTATATTTTGATTTGAAATGCCTGAGTCGTGGATCAACGCCTGCGTCCATTATTTCGTAGTAGTCAAAGCCACTGTTGCATGCCCACGTGATTGTATCCCACTGCACCAGATCATTGGGGGATAATCCCCTTATATCGCTTTTCGAGAGACCTACCCATGAATATACGACGTCTTTGTGGAACAATACTATATTTCCTGCAACTTTTTGACCTTCATACAGAGCGATGAATAGCTTCATGTTGGAAGGGTAGAATGTGTCAAACAGATCATACAGGTAGTCTATACTCCCTGATGTTGATAACCCTTGTTCGGTCATTCTGTTTGAAAGAGATTTATGGATAAATTCAATATCCTCTCGGCCCCCTGCCTGAATTCTGATTCCTTCTTTGATTGCTTTTTTTATGTTACTTCGCAATTTCTTTTCAAATCCCTCCCACACTTGTTCTTTGCCATTTTTCAGATTGATCCTGTAAGTATAAAGCGGATCAACTTCGTATCCTGACCACTTGAAAGGTCTTGCGTCGTTTAGGCGAGGAGGTGTTCTGATTCTTACGTATTTGCACTTAAGCTGAGAAAATAGGAAATCATCAACAGCTTCTTGAACAAACAGGGAGAGACTCTCTTTATTGTCCTGCTTCATGGCTTCGATGCCTGGAATGACCGGGCCTAGATAGGGTAAATAGGCTCCCGATGTTGGAGATAATGCAACATGAATATGCATCTTTTTTTGAACGAATACAGGATAAATAGCGACGAGTGTCGTTCCTTTATAGCACATCAGAGGATAGAGGGTTGTGTCTGTATGTTTCTCGACGATCTTTAACCAATTCCATGTATGAAAGAGAGTGCTGTGATGGGCACTTTCAACAGCGGCATTCCATTGTTCTGCGTCGTTTTCCGTTGCGATACTAATTTTTTGAGCCATTTCGAACCTGTTTATCTAGATAAAAACTTATTAATCTCAACGCATATCAATCATGTGAAATCTTTTTAGCAGCGACTTTTAGCGTCGGAAAAACACTTCTTTGTTAATAGATCGTATTTTACATTCCTGAGAAAGGATAGATGTGACGTTATATTGTTCATTGATTGCCACCAATGAGATTTTTTGATCCGCATTACGGATATGTGCGAAAGGTTCAGCGTCCAAAGTTTCACTAAATATGAATGTGTTGAATGGCGGGACGTTCTCTTCCCTCGTATGAATATCTGCAATCGTCATTAGTCGGTTTTATCCATTACCATTCATCGAGGAAAGTCCTGCG
>NZ_JARVGN010000273.1 GCF_029762515.1 Methanocalculus sp.
CGCACGCCGGGGTGATACACCCCCGTATGTGCGATCGTTTCAGGAGGGGATCTTCTCGGTGCTTGAGCGGGCGGAGTGTGCAGCAGAGCTGGACAATCTTGCCGGGGAGGTGCAGGAGCTGTTCCATGAGGCAGTATCCAGCCTTTCATCTGCGGCGATTGCGGATCTCGTCATCAGAAGACGGGTGAGCAGGACCGAGTACCGGCACCGGTGCATTGAGGGATCGGCAATCCGTGCCTATGGGATGGCAGGGGTTGCTGTTGAAGCCGGGATGGAGATCGGGTATGTGGTACGGGACGGGAAGCGGCTGATTGCTGATCCCCCATGGGAGGCGACGAAGGCAGATCCTGCGTACTACCGGGTGCTGCTGGAGCGGGCATATGCGGAGGTGATGCCGGTATTCTCCACGGGGAGGGGAGATGTCAGAAGAAGAGGAGGAGGGTGTAGAATATAAATGAAACAACGGATAAAAAACAGGAGGAGGAGAAGATAATGAAGTGCGCTCTTTGTAAGAGTGGAGAGACACGGCACGGTATGACCACGATCACCTTCGAGCGGGAAGGGTTCACCCTGGTGGTAAAAGAAGTCCCGGCAGAAATCTGTATGAATTGCGGTGAGGATTATGTGGATGAGACGATCACCCATGAAATCATGGCATTGGCTGAGCGGATTAAAAGAAAATGGCACCCTTATCGATGTCCGCAGGTATGTTCCCGGTTCTGTAACCTGTTGAGAGCACTGTAATCACTGAAGGGTGTTGCAGGAATTGAGTACACCATAAAGCGAAGATCGTTCAACTACTCCGCCCTAAAGAGCGGGGCTTGCAATAGCAGTGTTACACAGGTATTGCACTTGAATCTGAACGAAGGTTGTTCGTAGTTGAACCTTAATTCGTACCGGTCGGTTGAAGCGACCGGTACGATTATCGATATAATAACCAAAATCCAGAACCCTTTTATCTCTTCTGGAGGATCTCCTGCATCTCGGGGGTCAGTTGAAGGACAAGTTCTGCATTATAGGCACCGCTTGGCATCCTCTCTATTGGGTAATCGAATATCTGATAGGCTGCAATCGCATACGAACGTGATTTGGCAGCGGGGGAACCGCCTCTGACCGCCGGATCAACATTGGTCGTGAAGATTGAGAGCGTATTGTCGCTGTTGTAGACGAATTCAAAGTTCCGGAACTGCTGAGGGAACTCCCGCAGTGATGCGGTTTCAACCTGCCAGAACCCGAGTTCTGGACGTTCAGCATCCGGAGATTTGATAGGTATCACGGTATTTTGATGGCGATGGCCAGAGATCCATGCCACGAGATTTGGATAGGTATGGAGTTTGGCTATCAGATCAACATCAGATACCGCAGCGTACTGACTCCATTCCATGATCGAACAGGGAATAGCTGGATCATGATTGATGACTATCGGGATGTGGGCTGCGATGATCATGAGCTTTCCTTCAGCCTGACCACTCTCGAGTTCCTGTACAAGCCAGTCGTACCGCTCCTGATCGATTGAACCAAATCCGGAGCTGTTTTCACTGGGGTCATCGTCCCTTTGGGTATTATCAAGCACAATGACCTTTATCGGAATATCTGATCGCGGTTCGAATGAATAACAGGCAAATCCCGTTGTTCTGGCGGACTGGCTGAATCCATGCCCGTGTGGGCTTGAAGAGGAGTTGAAAAATTCACTGATCCACTCTGTTCTCGAGAGGAAACGGCGATCTTTATCGGCTGGGACTGTCGGGGGACCATCAGGGAAGCTGGCGACTGGCCCTGCACCGATAATATCGCCATAGGGTGTCCGGCCATCGATTGCCCCCATATAGAAACCACGGCTTTGTAGGGGGAGAGGGGCGAAGAAGATATTCCCTAATTCGAACACTTCAGTGCCGGTCATGGCACTTTTGACGTGATCATCCGGAGGGAACATACCCATCCAGAAGTGATCGTGATTGCCGAGAACCTGATACCAGCTGATCGATTCATCAAGCCCTGCTGCACGGTATTCGTCCTGGTAATCATTGAGAGGCCCGGGGATTGGATCGTCCTTGTCACCGGAGTCGGGGTTGACTATCCTGCCGTCAAGTACATCGATATACCATCGCAGTTCATTGTACTGGCCACAGTTTATTGCATCACCAAGGAATAGACCAAAGTCATATGGATTCTCTTTATGAAGGGCATTTGCCGTCTGGACTGCTGCATCGAAGATATGGGTGGTATACAGCATAGCCGGAGAGTATCCTGAAATGACACCCCCCTTATAGCCGTAATAGACCACCTGAGCAGGAGACTCTTTGTCGGTGAGATGGAGATCTGTCATGGTAAAGAAGGTCAACAGTTTCTCTGTCGTGGTATCTGATGCAGGGGTGTATCCATCCGGCATGAGGTCAAATCTCTTCTCATGCTCCAGTCCCTCGCCAAATTCCCAGTCACCATATCCATACTCTGAAAAGTTTGCGATCTGTTCCGGGCCCGGGGCGGGTGAAGTTGATGGGACGGGGACGGGAAGAACGGTTCTGTCAACTGTTGTCAGGACCACGGGATCTATTGGATAATCCGGTTCACAATCATCCGGAAGCAGGGAGTCGGGAGCAGTACATCCCGCTACAGTGATGAAGAGCACAAACAGAAGAGCGAGGAGAATACCTGCTTTGAAATGATACATAAGGAGTATTGAATAGGCTTGAATTTAAGGGTGTGTATGAATTGCGGCGAGGATTATGTGGATGAGACGATCACCCATGAGATCATGGCGTTAGCTGGGTGGATTGCAAAGAATGTCACTCGTATCGATCTCCGCGGGTATGTTCCCGGTTCTGTCCCCTGTTTTGAGTACTGTAATCAGTGAGGGGTGTTCCCGGAGTGAAGTACACCACAAGACAGGATATCGAGGGATATCCACCTTATCTAAAGGGATAGCTCAGAAATTATGTGGTTGTAAAGAGTATCTGAAATATTACGGATATCCGTAATATTAAGATAGCAGGAGGATCAATAGAAGAAGGATCATGGATCCAACTGCACGAATCAGGCTCTCCCTCGGATTTGTATCGATCGCAATCAACATGATCTTCGGGAAAGACAGGGGGCGGAAGAGCATTCTCAGTCCGGGAGGAATCGAAGTACTCTATTCTGCGTATTTCTCCAGGGTATGTATGGGGGACATTGCCGGAATGCTGGATATTTCCCCGAGTTCCGCAACGGATATTGTGAATTATCTTGAGCGTGAAGGGT
>NZ_JARVGN010000274.1 GCF_029762515.1 Methanocalculus sp.
TGGGATGGTCTCAACAGGGGATCTCTTCAACTTCTTCGTCTTCCTTGAGATCAACTCGCTTGCCGGTGCAGCACTCGCTGCATACCGTATCAAAGGCGGCGTTGCAGTCGAAGGAGGCCTGAAATATGCGTTCATCTCGACTGTTGCAGGCCTATTCTTCCTTATTGCAGTCGGAATGCTCTATGGCCAGTACAACTCACTTAATATCGCCTATATCGCCTCTGTGATCGATCTCACCGGCCTGTCACTTGTGGCAGTCGTCCTGATGGTCGTCTCGCTCGCGATGAAGTCGGGATCTGTTCCGATGCACTTCTGGACACCGGATACGTATTCAAGTGCACCGTCTTCAATTACAGCGCTCCTGATCGTCTCAAGCATGGCAAGCCTCTATGCAATCTTCCGGATTGCATTCAGCTTATTCGGCCTGACAATGAACGTGGTGACCGTCGGATGGGTGATCATCATCCTCGGTATCCTCTCGATGTTCATCGGCGTCTCGATGGCGCTCCCGCAGAAGGATGTGAAGCGGCTGATGGCATACCACTCAGTCTCACAGATTGGATACATGCTTGTCGGACTTGGTGTCGGTCTCGCGGTGCTTGGTGATCAGCAGATGCTCGCACAGTTTGGGGTTGTCGCGATGGAGGGAGGGATCTTCCATATCATCAACTATGCCCTCTACAAGGGCCTCCTCTTCCTGATCGCAGGCGCAGTCATCTACCGGTGTGGAACCGCAAATCTAAACGATCTGGGAGGACTCGGCCATTCAATGAAATGGACGATGGGATTCTTTATCATTGCAGCACTTGCAATTGCAGGCATCCCGCCCTTTAACGGCTTTGCTTCCAAACTGATGATCTATGAATCGGTCTTCATATTCAACCCCTTCATCGCGGTGATCGCTATGGTGGTCTCGATCATGACGCTGGCGTCTTTTGTCAAGGTCTTCCATTCGATGTTCATGGGACCAAAGCTGCCGCAATATGAGGCGGTGAAGGAAGTGCCGATGCCGATGCTCGTTGGAATGGGACTTCTTGCTGTTCTGATCATACTCTTCGGGCTCTTCCCGGATCTCGTTGTGAATACGCTCGTTGAACCCGCCGCACTGGCACTTATCGACAAAACCGGCTATATCGCCTCTGTCATGGGAGGTATCTGATATGGATATTACAGCAACCCTTATCACAGGAACGGGATTCTGGAATCCGCTCATCTGGATTCTGGCATTTCTGATCACATTCATTGTGGCATACCTGATATGGAGGAGCGGGAATTCAACATACCAGAAAGGGACAGAACAGGTAAAACCATACCTCTCGGGCAATGCAGAGCCTGAGAAGAACGCGGTGCATATCCGCGGTGGAAACCTCTACTGGGGATTTACCGAGGGGTTGAAAGGGTATTATTCCCGCCTGATACCCCTCCATACGGGTGACCTGAATGACTATATGCTCTGGTACTTCGGTGTCATAATTGCCGTCTTCGCACTGGTGGTGATCTTCCTATGACACTCTCTCCATCTTTCAAACGATCGCTCTGGGTATTCCACTTCAATTCTGGATCCTGCAATGGATGTGATATCGAGATCGTGGCAACGATCACCCCCCGCTATGATCCTGAACGTTTCGGCGTGAGACTTGTTGGATCTCCAAAGCATGCGGATGTCCTCCTCGTTACAGGACCTGTGACAAAGAAGATGGCACCGAGGCTTAGGCGTGTATACGAACAGATGCCTTCACCGAAGATTGTTATGTGTATCGGATCATGTGGGCAGTCCGGCGGGGTCTTTTATGATTCATATAACCTGGATGGCCCTGTCGATGATGTCATCCCTGTGGATGTCTATGTCCCCGGTTGTCCGCCCCGGCCTGAGGCGATCATCTACGGTGTCGTGACCGCACTCACAAAACTTGAACGGATAGAACGAGGTGAAGAATGAACGAGACTATACTGACACCACAGGAACTGATCGACCGGTTCACCACAACATTTGGTGATTCCGTATCTGATCCTAAAATTCAGATCAGGGCAGAAGGTGTAAAGAAGATCCAGAATTTCAATATCTGGATGACCATCACCCGTGAATCATTGAAGCCGGCAATCTCTATGTTAAAGGAGATCACGTACCCGCACCTTTCGGTTATTTCAGGCTGGGATGTTGGAGAGGAGCTTCGCATGCAGTACATCTTCTCGATCTACTTCGGTGAGAGGCATGGGGAGTACATGGTGATCCTGACGGTGCCCCTTAAAAAAGATGACCTCGTGCTCCCGACCATCAGCGACCTCATCCCGGGAGCCCTCTTCACAGAGCGGGAGAAGCAGGAGATGTTCGGGGTGACAATTCAGGATATTCCGGATGGAAGGCGCCTCTTCCTTCCTGAAGACTTCCCTGAAGGCGTCTATCCGCTCAGAAAGGACGAGACCGGGGTTCCGGATTCGATGATCAAGCATCTCTGGCAGGTGAAACGTCCAACTGATCGGCCGGCACCACCGGTGACCGAGAAGGAAGAAGAGCCAAAGGCCGATCCTGAGGAGAAGAAAGTGAAGAGAGAAGAGAAGACAGGTGAAAATCCACCTTCTGAAGAGAAGAAACCTGAAGCGGAGGTGAAGTCGGATGAGTGAAGGAACTCCAACAAAGAAAGCGCCCTATGTCGTTCCGATTGGCCCGATACATCCGGCACTCAAAGAGCCAGTCCAGTTCCTCTTTGATATGGAAGGGGAGGTTGTCAAAAAGGCGGATTTTGCCCCAGGACAGGCACACCGTGGGATCGAATGGATGGGAATGCGCAGAAACCCGATCCAGATCATCCACATGACCGATCGGATCTGTGGAATCTGCGGTGTCACCCACTCATTTGCTTTTGCAAGGGCAATCGAACAGATCGTCGATATCGAAGTCCCGGCACATGCCGAATACATCAGGGTGATCATCGCCGAGTTTGAGCGGATCCAGTCCCATCTCCTCTGGGCCGGTGTTGCGGCTCATGAACTCGGGTTTGACACCCTCTTCTATCTCGCATGGCGTGTCCGCGAAGAGGCGATGGATGTGATCGAGTACATCACCGGAAACCGGGTGAACTATGGGCTGATACAGGTCGGCGGTGTAAGGCGGGATATTACCCCGGAACAGCACCCGACTATTCAGAAATGCCTTGACGGGTATCGCGATCTGCTCGGGAAGATGCTGAATCTCTTCCTCAAGGATACCACAATTGCAATCAGGTGCAAAGAT
>NZ_JARVGN010000275.1 GCF_029762515.1 Methanocalculus sp.
CCATGGTGTGGAGGATTATTCTGAGAGCGGGCTTTGGAGTGTCCTTGGTGCAGGAATCGTCCGTGATCATCCTCATTTTCCCTATGTCATGCTCGAGCTTGAGACGGCAAAAGGGTGTTCACGTTCAGATACCGGCGGGTGTTCCTTCTGCACCGAACCCTTCCACGGCACCCCGAGGTACCGTTCCATTCACCTGATTGAAGAGGAAGTTGCCGCTCTTGCTGAGAATGGAGCCCGCCATTTCCGGATAGGCCGCCAGCCCGATCTGCTGGCATACGGAAGTAGTGGCGGCGGGTTCCCACGCCCTGACCCGGAAAAGATCCGGGATCTCTTCACGGCGATCCGGAGGTCGGCACCGGATCTGGCAACCCTCCATATAGATAACATGAATCCCGGAACGATCGCCCGGCATGAGGACGCCGCCCGCGAGGCGCTCGCGGCAATAGTCGAGCTCCATTCTCCCGGGGATATCGCCGCATTCGGGATGGAGACCGCCGATCCTGACGTGATAGCGGCAAACAACCTCAAGGCAACACCGGAACAGATGATGGATGCGATCAGAATCGTCAACGAAGTAGGAGGTATCCGGGACAAAAATGGCGTTCCCCACCTCCTTCCGGGCTTAAACTTCGTCTGCGGACTATTCCATGAGACCAAAGAGACCTACCAGCTGAACCAGTCCTTCCTCGAAGACCTCAGAGCATCAGGACTCCTTGTCCGCCGGGTCAATATCCGGCAGCTGATGCCGTTTGAAGGGACACGGGCGTATAATGAGAATACGCTCGACCAACATCATGGAGCATTCCGATCCTTCAAGGAATGGACACGGAAGCATTTCGATCCCGTTATGCTTGCCCGTGTCTTTCCCATCGGAACCATCCTGAGAGATGCAGTCGTTGAGATTTCGGGGAGAACCTCATTTGCACGCCAGATGGGAACATACCCGATCCTGATCGGCCTTCCCCTTGAACTCATAGAACGGAGACTCGTCGATGCAACCGTTGTAGGATACGGCAGCCGCTCCCTCACCGCCCTCCCCTATCCGGTACCTGTCAACAGCCTCCCGGCATCTGCCCTGAAAGCACTTCCCGACATCGGGAAGAAGACACAGGCTACCATCCTTGCAAAACGCCCGTTTAAAGATCAGAAGGAATGGGAGAAGGCGACCGGCGGAACACGAATCGACCACCTGATCACCTTCTCCTGATCGCAAGGTGAACTCACTCTTTGAGTGGATCGCGGTCATCGCCCTCTCTTCAGGCGTCCTTGTGGTGATGGAGATCTATAAGTTCCTGATGAACAGGAGAGAGATCAGAGCAGAAGCCCCATGATCATCCGGTCGATATCAGGATAATAATAGGATTCCTCATAGGAGAGGATCTCAAAGTTCTTTGACTGGAGCAGTGCCGTTACAGGAGTATGCCGTTTTGAGAGTGCGATCCTGACGCGTTTTGCCCCCCTCTTCCTGAAGGATTCAAGAAGAGGATCAAGCAGATCAGCCCCGATACCTTTCCCCTGCCATTCGTCCGCAACACCAACCCTCAGGATCCATGCCTCATCCGGATCATCTGCCTCCTGCGCCCCGATGATGTAGCCGATTGGATCGTCTCCATGCGAGGCAACAAGATATGTCTCGTGAAAGAGTTCGCCTGCCTGGCGGAGAAAGATGGGAGAATAGCCGTAATCCCCGAAAAGTTCCCTTTCTATCCGGCAGATATGAGGATAATCCCCTTCGACATATGTGCGTACCAGATACTCCATCAATCATCACCCTGTGTATCTACAACCCCCCTTTTGAAAGAAAAAATACCTTTCGATCCGGGTTTTGGTGGAAAACCCTTTGTCTGTTTCCACCGCACATATAGGAATACAGGAGAACGAGGGATCCAGGTGGAAGAAGTCACCAGCAGTTATACACCCAAAGAGGTGGAGGAGGAGGCACGTGCATTCTGGCATGCCGAAGATACCTACAAAAATGTACAGGAACTCAGGAAAGATGGAAAACCATTCTTCTTCGTTGACGGACCGCCATATACCACAGGGTATATCCATCTCGGAACGGCATGGAACAAGATCCTAAAAGATGCCATACTCAGGTATCACCGGATGCATGGACGCCATGTAATAGACCGCGCCGGATACGACATGCATGGGCTTCCAATCGAGGTCCGTGTTGAGAACGAACTTGGGTTTACCTCAAAGAAGGACATCGAGACATTCGGGATTGCACAGTTTGTCGAGAAATGCAGGACATTTGCCGTTACTCATAAAGAGATTATGAGCAGGCAGTTCTCGGATCTCGGTGTCTGGCTTGACTTTGAGAACCCATACCAGACGATCTCAAACGACTATATCGAAGCTGCATGGTTCACCCTCAAACGTGTCGAAGAGGAGGGGATGCTCGAGCGTGGATACCGTGTCGTCAACTGGTGCCCGCGATGTGAGACCGCCATCGCCGATGCCGAGGTCGAATACCAGGATGTCACCGATCCATCAATCTTTGTCAAATTCCCCCTTAGCGGAGCAGAGAACGAATACCTCGTCATCTGGACGACAACACCCTGGACACTTCCCGCTAACGTTTCCGTTGCTGTTGCTGCCGATTTCACGTATGCACGTGTGAGGGCAGTCCGGGAAGGCGTAACCGAGATCCTCTGGATCGCAGACGATCTTGTTGAGAGCGTTCTGAAAGCCGGACGGTACCAGGACTATGAGATCCTCGGTGTCAAAAAGGGAGCAGAGCTTGTCGGGACCGAATATACATCCCCTCTTATCTCCTCAGTCCCTATGCAGACCCGGATTCCCCACCGTGTCGTTGCTGCGGACTTTGTTGCCATGGAGAATACCGGGATGGTGCATATCGCCCCGGGACATGGCTGGGACGACTATGTCCTCGGCATGAAGGAGAACCTTCAGATCGTCTGCCCTGTTGACGGTACCGGACGGTTCACAGAGGAAGCTGGCGAATTTGCCGGACTCTATGTCAAGGATACGGAGACAAACAAAAAAGTCATCGACGCACTCGGTTCCGCACTCCTTGCCGGGAAAAAAATCACTCACCGGTACGGCCACTGCTGGCGTTGCAAGACCCCCAATATCTTCCGTGCCACCTCCCAGTGGTTCATCAAGGCAAGTGATGCCAAAGAGAAGATGCTCGCGTCCATACAGGACGAAGTGACCTGGTTCCCGGACTGGGCAGGGAGCGCACGGTTCCATGACTGGAT
>NZ_JARVGN010000276.1 GCF_029762515.1 Methanocalculus sp.
CTTTCAGCAAAGAGGAGTACTCCGGCAAGATTCAACATCCCATCATCTGTTGCCAGATTCATGTTCTTTAAGAGGTTTAGCAACTTTTCAGGAGATTCCGGATACGGAAGGTTATAAACATCCCGGAGAAATGCCCGGAATCGAAGTGAATCCAGGTTCCCGATACCCGCTTTTGTCGGCAACTCATCTGCATGAAACTGATCAACGCTCTGAAAAAGGCGGCATAATTCCTCTCTTGAGTTTACCCTCCTTTTGTCAGAACCAACTTTGAGCCAGATAACGCCATTTTTATCAAAGTATGGCTTGTCTCTCCCCTTTGGTATAGTCAATATGATCACAATCCGATCATGACCTATATTGATATTCTCAGTTTGAACTGGGAGTGGACTCCTTACATGTTGTGAAGCGGCATTGCTGATGATCTGGTTGATACGGCTTACATCCCTGAGAGTGAGACCTGGTGCTGATCCATCATCTGCAACACCAATAAGAATAATCCCGCCTTCCGAATTTGCAAATGCTGCCATTTCAGCCGCGAGAGAGTCGGCGTTGGTAATATCCTGTTTGAACTGACGATGGCTGTCTTCACCGGTTGCAATGATGGCTTTTAGGTCGGAAGGAGTCATTGAACGCTCATACCTTTCTTTTTGTTTGATGTATTGTGGAATCGGATCAATGTGCGTTATTGTACAAGGAGAGAGTACATTACAATTTCCATTGGTTTTTGGGGTATTGAATCTTATTCCCCTTCAGTTTTTGCACTCATCGATTGAAGCTCCCCCACTGCCTTCCTCCCCCTCTTCTTCGCCTCTTCAAGTGCCGTCGGGTGGCCCTTGATCCCCTTATACTCATCCATATTGTTGGCGATGATATTGTCGGTGTATTCAAACCCGATATCATTGAAGAATGCAGTGATTACCGGGTATGCCCCGTCAAAGACATGATCCCAGTTCTGGCCGGCGGTTGAGATGAAGAAGCCCTTGTGCCGCTTTATATGATCGTACTCAAAGTAGAGATCCTTCAGGATGAACTTCCTCGCCCAGTAGACCTGCCCCCGGTCGATGAATGCCTTCAGTTCAGCGGTGATCCCCATCGAATAGATGGGGGATGCGAGGGCGACGATGTCGGCTTCCAGGATCTCGTCAAAGAGCGGGGTGATATCATCGGTTAAAACACATTTCCCGGTCTTGTGGCAGGCATTACACCCCTTACATGAGGTGAATTCGAGGTCTCGGAGGATCACCTTCCGGGTCTCTGCACCGGCCTCCTCCGCACCTGCGAGGAATGCATCAAGGAGCGTCTCGGTGTTGCCACCCTTCCTCGGGCTTCCTGAGATCCCAAGGGCGTTCATCGTCTCTCTCCGTTCATATGCTCATCTCTCATCAAAGACGCTCTCCCTTCATCTCCCGCATGGTGGCGATCACGTCATCTGCAAGCGCCACTGCATCCGCTTCTGCTGTTGGATGATCGTTGATTGCTCCCTTCTCATCGACATTATTCACCATCAGGTACCGGATATCCTTGTTCTTCACATCGATGACATTAAAGAGGCATTTGACAGACGGAATCGCTGCATCAAAGACATAATCCCAGTCCTGACCCGCCGATGCGAGGAAGATGCCAATCCGCTTCCCTTTCCGTTCAGGCGGCACGATCGGCAGTTTCAGGACATATTTCCGTGATCTGAATACCTGTGCCCGGTCGATGAGGGCCTTTGGCTGTGCCGCAATCCCCATGCAGAAGATCGGCGAGGAGAGGATGATGATATCGGCTTCGATAATTTTTGGCTCAACCCAGACGATATCATCCTTCTGGATACATGCATTCAGCTTCTCACAGGCATTGCATCCCTTGCAGGGTGCGATATTGATATCGGCGAGGGCGTGCTTCTCCACTTCCACACCGGGCTGCTTCTCCATCTCTTCGAGCACCCAGTCGAGGAGCGTCTCTGAATTGCCGTGGCGGCGGGGGGAACCGGCGAAGGCGAGGACCTTGATTACCATACCAGAAGATTATCCCCGGTATAGATAAAGGCTCGTCGTTTTCATCCGGCAGAGGTATCTATCTGCTTTGATCGGTGCCCTCGATCCCGTTCACCTGATCCGGACAGGTATCATTTCCCTGATGAAACCGCCTGCATAAACCGATCCCGGATCTCTCCAGGCGAAAGCGGGATATTCGGAACCGCCGAATTGCCGGGCCTGATGATCACGTGGATGAACCGGGGCCCGGCTTTCTTCTCCGATATGGCAGCATCAAGCGCCTCTTCAGTCTGCACCTGCACACAGTTATGGATGCCGGCAGCAGAGGCGACCTGCGCAAGATCAGTGGTGGCATACCCTTGTGTAATCTGGTTCCCGGTGGAGCCGAAGGTGCCGTTGTCAAGGCAGCAGATGGTGAGGTTCTTTGGAGAAAGTGAGGCGATGACGGGAAGGATCGAAGATCCAAGGAGCGAGCCGTCACCGTCGATCACCACCACCTCCCGATCCTGTGCAAGGGCGAGGCCGAGGCCGATCGGGGATGCCTGGGTATAGGAGCCGAGCATGTAGAAGTTCTCAGGGCGGTCGGAAACGGCATGCAGCTCCTTTGAGGGGATGCCGATATTGCTCACACAGAGTGCCCTGCCAAGATGAGGGGCGAGGGTGGTGATTGCATCGTACCGGGTCATCTGCGGCGTATGGATCACTGAACCCGGAATCGAAGGCACTGACCTGTTCCGTTCAGGGAACGACTCTGCCGGGCAGGAGCCACCATCAAAACAGGATGGGGAGATGAGAGTGACGGTGGGTATGCCCTCGGCAAACGAACGTCGGATCATCTCCTGAAGGCGTGGGAGTTCATCCGGCTCCATGATGGTTGCATATGGGATGCCTGCACCATCAAGGATAGCCGGAAGGCGGGAGTTGAAGGGTATCTGTGCGGGGATCACTTCGTTCTGCACCCCACGCCAGCTCGCGATGATCGGGAGCGGCAGATGGAAGGTACCGTGGAGTGAGAGGAGGGCATTGAACATGTTGCCAAGTCCTGAGCTCTGGATGACAATCGCAGGCCGCCCCCCGGCAAGGTATATGCCGGCCGAGACACCGACCCCGTCCTCTTCACGGAGGAGGGGAACATGCGGAAAGGCACCTGTTGCCAGGGCACAGAGCGTGCCTGCCTTATCGCAGGGGAGGTGGGAGATGAGGGTGATCTCCTCTTCTTTCAGGATTCTGATGATTGCGT
>NZ_JARVGN010000277.1 GCF_029762515.1 Methanocalculus sp.
GAAGAATGATGATGACGGCGATCAGAATGGCGGACCTCACAAACGATCACCCCTGATCAGGAGATATGCTTCCTCAAACCAGCGCCGTTCATCATGATCCGGAAGGTGCCTCCCATACAGCACCCGTTCATAGAGAGTGAGCCAGGCATGAAGACGGGCATCTTCAGGGCATCTCCACCGGAGATCCCCGGCTGTTGCCGTAAGTGGATTCTGGATACCTGCGTTTTCTGCAAGAGCACCGAAGAGGAACCTGAGTGCTGAGGGATAATCGGATTCCTGTACCTGCTGATATGCTTCAAGTGCAGGATCTGCTGGTTGCATTGCAGGTTCAGATGAGATCGTCTCATCCTCTGCATCCTCTTCCCGGATCTCGTCATTCTCACCCTTCTCAGGCAGAGGCCCTTCTTCCTGAGGGGTGAACGCCTCGGAAGGAGCAGAGACAGCACCTTTTGGCCGGCGTTTCAGATAGAAGAAGCCTGCAGCTCCTGCAACACAGAGAGCTACAATGATGAAGAGAAGATAATGATCGATTGGTTTATTTTCTTGATCATTCTGGGGTACCACAACGATCACCACTTCTTTACTCTCAGAGCGCTCCAGCGGATATGCAGCATCATCAAAGATAGCTGCGATCTGATGTGTCCCGGGAGACAACTTCAGGGTGGCGGCAAACCGGCCATCGGCACCGGTTGTCGGTGTACCGATCTGCCTGCCTGCAGAGAGGATCCGGATAGGAGCACCAAAGACCGGTCTATCTCCCGCCATCAGACGGCCGGTGACCTGGGTGCCACCGGCATGCTGGAGAGTAACGTGGGTCTCAGATCGGATCACCCGAAAACTCCGGACTTCAGAATATGCCCCGTCAACCGTCGCATAGAGTGTATGCATACCGGTGCGGATGCGATCGATCTGTTCCCGGTGCAGGAACGTGCCATCCGTTGCCGCGCTGAGATCCAAAAAGTTCCTGCTGTCGAGAGTGAGTGAAACGATCCGGAGATCTGTGCCGGAGACCCGGCCGGAGATGGTGAGCGTATCCCCATAACCGACCTCCGGCGGCTCGATACCAAGATGTACACGGAGGGGTTCTTTTCGGGGGATCTCCTGCTGTATTGTTGCAGACCGTACCTCCTGCTCCTCTTCGACACTCTCTTCGATATCCCGGGCATCCTCAATGCTCTGTTCATAAGGATCGGTCTTCACCTCAAACTGCCTTGAGACGGCGATCATCTCCTCACTCCGCCCTTCATATGATGCGATCGTCTCCTTTATCTTTGACCTGAGGGCTTCCCCTTCATACATAATCGAATAGAGCATATCCGGATCATCAGCATCCCGGTACTCGATCTCAAGCCGCTTAAGATCAGAAAAGCGTTGTGTATCCTCAAAAAGAGCCATCAGATCCTCTTTGTTCAGGGCATTCAGCCGACGCCATTCCTCAAGATCGGACTGCGACATCTCAAGCCGGATGACCAGATTATCGAACTGGCGCGAGCGGGCAAGATACTCATCCAGATCCCGTTCTGCCGCAGTGAAATCTTTTAATTCCAGATTCAGGACAAGAGTTCCGGAGCTTGAAAAAATATCCTCCATCAGGGGGAGCACAACTGCCGAATTATCCTGTGACACCTGCCTGAGAACAGAGACACGATCATGGAGAGCCGTCTCTGCATCCATCTTTGGGGAGTAGAGAAGAGGGTAAGCAGTATGTGGGATCATGAGCAGAACGCAGAGGAGAGCTACTGCTGCAAGTGCAGGTACTGTGACGATATGATGCCTGCTCTTTGTACGATCATTCATGAACCAAGGATCTCCAGGACTTTTTGAGTGACAATAGCGCCAAAAAGGATGACGCCTGCAGCGATTATGTATCGGAACCTACTGAGAAATACAGGGCGGGTATGGACCGGATCAGCAAGTTCTGCAATAACCAGCATACCAATCAATGTCAGGACAAACAGGATCTCTAGATCTGGGCTCCCGGCGAGGATCATAAAGAAGATCACAATCACCATCCAGATGCTGATGGCAATTGCCGCGAGATACTTTGATCTGACCGGCATACACAAGTCCCCAATTGAAGATTACCTATATATCACCAAATACTATAATACCCTGCGATACAATCATAGAAATGATGCATATGCGATTAATACATCTTATCATTCCCTGCCTCCTCATCGGACTGATTATGCCGGTTGGTGCATTCTCAGCAGACAACCTCGACTTTACGATACAGGAGAACGGAGATGCCGAGATAGTGTTTGACTACACGCTGAACTGGATTGAGCGGTTTGCCGTCTTCCTGAGGATTGCAGATCCGAATGCAGAGTTCCAGGCAGCACTGGAGCGTGCCTACAAAAAGCCGGTTGAGGTACAGTCAGTGACACAAGGGTCAACCATATTCACCATCGAATCTCTTGCCACTATTGATGAAACCGGGGAAGTTATACGTTATACTGTACCGGCTCTGGATTTCTCATATGCAGAAAAGATTCTGAATGAATACTGGTTTGCTCCGCTTGTTCAGGTGGATCTCTCCCCTGACAGAACAACGGTAACCTTCCCGGATGGGAAGATCATATCATACTATGATGTTTCAAAAATCCCGGCAACATCACATACGATCGATCGGGTAGTTGCACCATAATCATCTCTCTATACTCATCAGGCAGAATCAATACCAGGGAGGAATTCCTCCAGGGTACAGGATCTTCCCACCCGGATTCTTGTCTTTCATTTTTTCAATAAGACCATAAAATCAAAAAGGCTTAATTTATAAGGTTGATTAGTCCTCGGCATGAATACTGATTATATCCCTCAAAAATCCATAAAATTACATAGATAGAACCATTTCAGGGAGAGAGAGATGATAATGCTTAAACAAAAATATGACTTATAAAAGATTATGCAGAATACCCAAATTTGGACCGTTAACAGGATAGGAATTCTCCTGACATTCATCATTCTTACGACACTCTTCATTGTGGCAATGCCTGTCTCAGCAGTTGATAATGAGACCGTAACACCAACTCCAACACCTACTCCTACCCCAACACCTACTCCTACACCTACCCCTACTCCTACACCTACTCCTACACCCACACCTACATCAACACCTACCCCTACTCCCACTCCTACACCAACTCCTACCCCAACACCCACTCCTACTCCAACTCCTACACCCACTCCTACACCTACTCCAACCCCAACTCCAACTCC
>NZ_JARVGN010000278.1 GCF_029762515.1 Methanocalculus sp.
CGCATAGGGCCTGACCAGATCGTTTTCGCTTGCCTTCATCTCCGCTACCGCCTCGGTGACACAGGGAAGCCCGATGACGGCGATCTTCCTGCATTTCTTCTCAAGGACGGCTGTCTTCAGTGCTGCAAGCAGGGGAACCCACCAGGCATACCTGCTTCCCGCATGGCGAATCAGCTCTCCTGACGAGGTGATCACTACTGACTGGGGTTTCAGGGTGAAATGGTCCTCGGAAACAGTAACGACAGCATCGATCAGGCCGTTGTCAAGGGCATCAGCGAGGATCGCCGTGACTGCTCCGCCGCTCTGCCGGTGTGGGATCTCGATTCCTGCTGTTGCCGAGACGATCGAGCGGTAGTCCCCAAGGAGGCCCCGCCCCTGTATCATCTTCACTCGTGGGCAGACCTCGTAGCAGGCTCCACAGGGAACTCCATCTGTGGCCTCTTTACAGTAACTGCGGTTTAGAGGATGGCTGTTTTCTTCGGCTGTAAAGATGAGGGCATCTGCGGGACATACAGCAATACATGCCCCACAGCCACAACATCGGTTCGTATCCCAGACTTCCCGCCTGAGATCTTCATAACATCTTCCCTGCATGCTCTGTCACTCCCAGGTGTATTTATTTGCAAATGGTCGTCCGCTGGCAGGGGTAATCCTTGTATATTCAGCAGAGAGGAGCGTTTCCTCATCCACTGAGAAAGCCTCCGCATATCTCCGGATAAGCGGTTTGATCCTGTCAAGATCTTCTTCGGTTGCCACCGCTTTCCGTGCACCGACCCCGAGGATCCTCTCCGGGATATCACCCCGAATGAAGATCTCACCACCATGAATGCCGGTTCCAACCCCGCGATCAGGCAGGATGCGCTCACCCCGGCATCCAAGGATGATGATCACTCCGCCTGCCATGTACTCCCCAAGGAAGGAGCAGGCATTTCCACCCGCAATCAGAACCGGGCGGTGATCACCATACTCTTTCATATGAATCCCGCCACGATAGCCGATATCTCCTTCAACCATCACCGTACCGCCACGCATCGAGTGTGCGGTTGCATCTCCCGAGTTCCCATGAACGATGATCTCCCCTGCATCCATGGTGTTGCCGGGTGCATGATCGCAGTTGCCAAAGACTTCGATCACCGGTCCGCTCATGAACATCCCGAGATCTCCTCCGGGTGTGCCGCATACGGTGATCCTGGCTTTTCCTTTCAGCCCGTCTGCTATAAACCGCTGTCCAAGGACATTTTCTATCCTGATCTGGTCAACCCCCCGTGCGACTGCTGATCGAATCATGATATTGAGGGGGGTATAATGGATGCCTTCTGCATTGATTACCAGTTCTTCATCCATCGTTTATGCCCCCACTGGTTTCACATCAAGCACATTCATCATCGCTTCGTCCAGCATATATCCTCTCAGCCGGTCACGGTTTCCACGCAGGCTCTCGATGCTGTTGATACCGGCAGCACCCATCAGCTCGCTGATCTCCAGTGTCCATCCACGGATCAGGTTTGCCACATGCTGCCACTCAACATCAGGGTCAAGCCGCTGGGTGAGGCGAGTATCCTGGGTTGCAATACCCCACGGGCAGAGGCCGCGATAACATGTTCCACAGACACGGCAACCCATTGCGATCAGTGCTGCGGTTCCGATGTATATTGCATCCGCTCCAAGAGCGATTGCCTTCGTGACATCCGCTGCATCCCTGATCCCGCCGGATGCGATGATCGAGATCTCGTTCCGTATCCCCTGTGACCTGAGTTTCTGGTCGACTGCTGCGATTGCTGCCTCGATGGGGATACCGACATGATCGCGGAATACCCTCGGTGCGGCTCCGGTTCCTCCACGGAATCCGTCAATGACGACGGCATCGGCAGAGGAGCGGGCAATGCCTGAGGCGATTGCTGCAACATTATGGACTGCCGCGATCTTGACAAAAACCGGTTTCTTCCATTCGGTTGCCTCTTTCAGGGAATGAACCAGCTGTTTGAGATCTTCTATCGAATAGATGTCATGGTGCGGTGCCGGGCTGATCGCATCGCTCCTCTCAGGTATCATCCTTGTCTGTGAGACCTCAGGTCCGACCTTTTCACCGGGAAGGTGTCCGCCGATACCTGGTTTTGCCCCCTGCCCGATCTTGATCTCAATTGCAGCCCCGCGTTCAAGGTAATCGATATCAACACCAAAACGCCCGGAAGCGACCTGGACGATCATATTATTCTGGTACTCCCTGAGTGAGGGGTGAAGCCCACCCTCTCCGGTTCCCATGAAGGTTCCCAGATTCGAAACTGCCCTGGCCATTGAGAGCTGGGCATTGAGGGAGATTGCTCCATAGCTCATATGGCCGATCATGATCGGGATATTCAGTTTGAGGTTCGGGGAAAGGGTGGTATTCAGCTCGATATCTCCGTCTTTTCCCCGTTTGATCTCGAGCTTCCTGGGTTTCTTGCCAAGATATGTCCGAAGCTCCATCGGTTCCCTGAGCGGATCGATACTCGGGTTTGTTACCTGGCATGCATCAAGCAGCAGCCGGTCGAAGATGTTTGGAAGGTCGGTTGCATTCCCCATACCGGCAAGGACGATCCGTCCGGTCCGCGCCTGGTTATAGATCGCCTCCCGTGCCTCCCTGCTCCAGAGCGGGTGACTCCGGTAGTCGATTGGTTTTTCTTCAATAGAGATCGCATCACGCGGACACATGGCGACACACCGGTGGCATGCGACACATTTCCGTGAATCAACAACGATCGTCTCGCCTTCCCGGCGATACGTGCCGTAGGGACAGTTTTCGATACACCGCTCACAGAGCATGCAGCGGGCGGGGTCTATCCTGACTTTGAATTTGATCGGGATCGATCCGATGCTCATACCCTCACCCTCCCGATAACCGGTTCACCCGCTTTTGGCATCCATACGCGGTCAAGATTTGGCTCCATCCTCCTGATCGCCGCCTCTTCACTGGATATGTAGAGACGGTCGCCTGCTTCTGCTGCAATCAGCGGCCTGAGCTTGATCCGGTCGGTGAAACCGACGATCCCGTCAGCCGTTGCAACAACAATGGCAAACGGCCCGTTCATCAGTGCCGATCCATAGGTCAGCCTGATGGCGCTGTTCAGTGTGGCGTCGGCTTCTTTCATCCGGTCGATCTCATCCCAGAAAGGTGGGGCAAAGGCGCGGACCATCAGTTCTTCAGGGAGGCCGTGCTTTCTCCCGAGGAGATCGCAGAG
>NZ_JARVGN010000279.1 GCF_029762515.1 Methanocalculus sp.
AAATGATGAACTCGTCTCACAGCTTACCGATACAATCTATCATTTACGAAGTATGTATGGAGATGCGTTGTATCCGGAATCACCACAAAATTATCTCGACAAGTGGGCTGCTGATGGATATTTGAGAAAATATTATCCAGATACTAGTGATGAACCCTGCTTTGAGCTGACACCTTCGACAGAGAAAGCGCTCGAATGGATAAAAGAATTAGAGTCGCGAGAATTTGTCGGAACAGAATCACGATTGCTCAAAATAATCGAGATGCTAAGGGAGATTGCCTATAAAAATTCTGAAGATCCCAATCGGCGGCTCTTAGAACTGGAAAGAAAGAAAACAGAAATAGAAACGGAAATCAAAAAACTAAAATCCGGAATACTGGACCGATATTCAGATACGCAAATCAAGGAGAGATACTACGAAATTTCTGATACCTCTACTAAGTTACTTTCAGACTTCAAGCAGATAGAATACAATTTTCGCGAATTGGATCAAGAAGTCCGGAAAAAACAGATTCTACAGGAGGGTCAGATAGGCGAATTGCTGGACAATTTCTTTGAAAGCCATGATATATTCTTAAACTCAGATCAGGGCCGAAGTTTTCGGGCATTTTGGGACTTATTATTGTCCCAAGCAAGCCAGAATGAATTTGACGATCTTATCGAGACTGTCATCCATCTTCCCCAAGTCGAAGAAATAACGGCAGACGATACTCTGGAAGGACTAAAGTATCATTTGATTGAGGCTGGTAATCGAGTAAATACGACAAAGCATAATTTGAATGAACAATTGCGCAAATTCCTTGACGACAGGATATATTTAGAGAACAAAAAGATTGTGGAAACTATCAAGGATATAAAAACAACGGCGGTTCAGATTAAGAATAATCCTCCAAGCAATAAAGATTTCATCGCCATTCCCAGCAACCCTAAAATTAGCATGATCATGGAGCGCCCCTTATGGGATGTCGCTGTTAGCCCGGGACTAACGGTCAAAGTGATCGAGGATGGCCCTTCAGATTTGGTCGATACTGAACGCCTATATTCTCAATTTGAGATTGATAGGGAAGAATTACAGGCAAGGATCAATCAGTTACTTCAGAGTCAGTCTCAAATTACCCTGCGAGCTGTCGTCGAGCAGTATCCTGTAGAACGCGGTCTCGCAGAAATCCTTGTTTATGTCGATATTGCATTGAAGAACAAAAAAGCGTTCGTCAATGAAGAAATCTACGAGACCATGATCCTCTGGAACAGACTTTCTGATAAATATTTTAAAATTCAGATACCTCAAATTGTTATCTGCGGGGAGACATAGTATGGGAAATGAGACGCTGCCCTATGCTCTTGCAGTAATTAGACTCCTTCAGGGAGTTATTTATTACGACGAAAAAGCGACATGGGACTGTCTCATTCAATATCAACGTGATATTAAACAGCACTTTTCTGGAATTGGAATTGAAGTCTTTATTCAGGAAAATGAAGGTTATGCATTTTTAAGGCAGAAAGATTCCTCTCCGTCTGAAGAGGAGCATATACCTCATCTAATTGAACGACGACAACTGAGCTATCGTGTTACCCTTCTTTCAGTATTATTATTTGAAAAATTAATTGAATTTGATATGAAAGGTGGAGACTCAACAAGGTTGTTTATTAATCGTGAAGAGATCAAGGAGTCAGTACGATTATTTTTGCCAGACGGCACCGATGAAGTAAAAATTACAGATAAAATTGACACAGACATTGCAAAACTTGTAGAAATTGGTTTCTTGAGAAAGCTAAGTGCTAATCCAAATCAGTTTGAAGTCAGAAGAATACTGAAGGCAAAAATTTCTGCTGAAGGATTGCAGGAAATAAAGGAAAAGCTGAGGGAACATGCAAAACTCATTGGTTGACTACTCTAGAGATGACCTCCAGAAAGGTTTCCGGCTTAATCGTTTTGAAGTATATAATTGGGGCACGTTCCACAATAACGTCTGGAAGATAGAGTCAGGTGGTTTTAATTCCTTATTGACCGGAGACATTGGATCAGGCAAATCTACACTCGTTGATGCGCTACTGACACTGCTTGTTCCATATCAAAAGATAGTGTATAACAAAGCTGCGGGTGCCGAGAGTAGAGAGCGCAATCAGCTCACCTACGTTCTAGGCGAATATAAGAACGAGAGAAGCGAGTATAATAGTTCTTCCAGCCCGGTCTATTTGCGGCAGGAGAACGATTACTCAGTCCTTCTGGCACGCTTCAATAACAAGGGATTTGAGATTGGGTACACTCTCGCCCAGGTACTCTGGATAAGAAATGGGGCTGTTGATAAATTCTTTGTCATCTCGAAACAGGATTTGAATATAAAAGAGCACTTTACCATAATGCCTGATGATAGAGACGTCTCATTCTTGGAAAAAAGGGACATCTCATTCCTGAAAAAAAGGTTAAAAAATCTTGATGACACAGAAGTATTCGATCAATTTAAAGAATACAGTGCAAAATTTCGATATTATTTTGGAATAAAGTCAGAGAAAGTTCTGGAGTTATTTCATCAAACCGTTTCCATGAAATCAGTCGGGAAACTGACTGACTTTATGCGAAATCATATGCTGGATAAACAGGATGTGACAGGAAAAATTAATGAAATCAAGCGTAATTATGACAATCTTACAAAATCCCATGAGGCTGTACAGCGAGCCAAAAAGCAGTTAGAGCTATTGATTCCTTTAGATAAAGATATCTGGAAATACCAGGATCTTTCAAAAAAAGGTAACCTGATTAAAAAGAGCATTGATTTCCTTCCTGTGTTCTTTTCTGATAAGAAATCGGTCTTGCTCGAGAAGGAAATACAATCACAGAATACAAAACTAGAGCGACTGACGCAAAAAAATTTAACCATTATACAGGACCTGGAAAGATTAAATGACCAGGAAACGAGCATCCACCTTGCCCTTAATAGCAATAAGGAAGGACAAATGATCGCTCAACTGGATAGCAAGATGATATCCCTTAAGCAAGAGAAGGAGCAAAAGTATCGGCGAAGCCAGGATTACTCTGGATTATGTAAGGAGCTATCGTTTCCTGAAGATCCCGATGAAGATTTGTTTCATAAATCTCTTGCTCACGCGAATGACGTGAAGTTAACTGCAGAAGCCGATCTCTCGACCCTCGTCACACAAAGAGATGGTGTAGTGACCGAATATCTCAAATTACGCGACTTATGC
>NZ_JARVGN010000027.1 GCF_029762515.1 Methanocalculus sp.
TATCTGCCGACACCCAAGCCCGCAAAGGATCTGAAACGCGAACTTGAACCGGTCATTGCAGTGAACAAGGATTTCTGCATGCTCTGTGGCGCCTGTGTCAATGCCTGCCCCGGCGAGGATATTATTGTCCTGAAGAGGACCGGCATCCGGGTCAAAGGAAAAGAGACCGACCTGTTCAAGACGATCAAAGCGAAGCTCCTGACTCCACGGACTTCCCGGGTTCGGGAAGACCAGAGCAAGGCCGGAGAAGTTCAGCTGAAGAGAATGGAGACTGCGTGAGGTTTTCATTATGGCAAAAGCAAAGGGTTACTCCGATGAAAACCTGTCTGTCCGTCTGGCAGACCGGTATTACCGCACAGAAGATGCATCCCCCGATTTCCTCAAGAATGTCGAAAAGATAGGGATGACGATTGCCCACATGTGCTACCAGTGCGGCACCTGTACAGGGTCATGCCCCTCGGCACCGAGAAGCTCATACCGGATCAGGAAGTTTGTCCGGCGGGCAGTGCTCGGGCTCGAGAACGATGCGCTTACCGACCCGGATCTCTGGCTCTGCACCACCTGTTATTCGTGCACCGACCGGTGTCCACGGGATATCGCACCGACCGATATTATCATGGCAATGAGAAATCTGGCATTCAAACGCGAGATTGTGCCACGGAACTTCTTAAACACCGTCCAGTTCATTTACAAGACAGGACATGGTGTCCCCAATAACGATGTGAACCGTGCGGCACGTGTCAGACTCGGACTTGAAGCCGAGCCGGAAACAACAGCAAAATATGCTGAGTTTATACCGGGCATCCAGAAGATTCTCGACCACTACGGCCTGAAAGATAAAGCTGATGAAATTCTGGCGGAGGGTCAGTAATGTCAGGAAAGACACACCAATACGCATTTTTCCTCGGGTGTATCGCACCGAACCGGTATCCCGGTATCGAGTCCGCAGCCATTAAAACAAGCAGAAATCTCGGGATCGAACTCCTCCCACTGAAGGGCGCATCATGCTGTCCTGCACCAGGAGCGTTTGGCTCGATCGATCTCAAAGTATGGTACGCAATGGCTGCACGCAACCTTGTCCTTGCCGAGCAGATGAATACCGATATCGCACTCATCTGCAATGGCTGTTACAAGTCAATCTGGGAAGTGAACCACAAGCTCAAACACCATGACGAACTCAGGGATGACGTTAACGAAGTCTTAAAAGAGATCGACATGGAGTTCAAGGGAACGATCAATGTCCGCCACCTTGCCGAGATCTATTATGATGAGAAGATCTGTGGCGTGGCAAAGCTCGCAGACAGTATCACAACACCACTCAAAGGAGTGAAGATTGCCGTCCATTATGGATGCCACCTGCTCAAGCCACGCAAAGAGCGTGAGTTTGAAGCGGAAGGTGTCGGCGATACCGAGAACCCGATGTGGATGGAGGAGCTTGTTGCTGCACTGGGTGCAGAACCGGTGCAGTACCGCAACAAGATGCAGTGCTGTGGTGCCGGTGGCGGTGTGCGTGGATATGATATTGCACATGCACTTGACATCACAAACGAGAAGCTGATCAACATGAGCGAGGTCGGAGCCGACGCAATAACCGAGGTCTGCCCGTTCTGCCAGCTTCAGTTTGACCGTGGCCAGATCGAGATCGGGGAGAAGTTCGGTGTCGAGTGGGCAATTCCTGTTCTCCACTACAACGAACTGCTCGGCCTTGCACAGGGGATGAGCCCGCAGGATCTTGCACTTGATCTCCATGGGATCTCCTGTGAACCTTTCCTGAACAAACTCCGGTGAGGTGTACTATGGTTGATGAAACAAAATCACAAAAACCCAGAGTCGGTGTGTATATCTGCCACTGTGGTACCAACATCGCTGGTTCCATTGATATCAAGGAACTGCAGGATTTTGCACAGACGATTCCAAATGTCGTTTTGGCAGACGAATACCAGTACATGTGTTCGACACCCGGCCAGAAGAAGATCGAAGATGCGATCAAAGAACATGGCCTCACCGGGATTGTCGTTGCGGCATGTTCACCACGGCTGCACGAACCGACGTTCCGTACCGCATCAAAAGAGGGTGGACTGAACCCGTTCAGGTTCGAGATGGCAAACATCCGCGAACAGAACTCATGGGTCCACATGCATGACCGCCAGGGAGCAACGGATAAGGCAAAGGATGCACTCAAAATGGCGGTGGCCAAGGCATCGCTCCTTGAAGACCTGTTCCCAAAGTCGGTACCGGTCGAGCATTCCGCAATGGTTGTCGGCGCAGGTGTCGGTGGTATCCAGGCAGCACTCGATCTTGCAAGCTCGGGGATCAAGACCTATCTCATCGAGAAGGCACCCACAATCGGCGGCAGGATGTCACAACTCGACAAGACGTTCCCGACACTCGACTGTTCACAGTGTATCCTGACACCCAAGATGGTGGATGTCGGCAGGCACCCAAACATCGAGCTGATGACCTATACCGAGGTCGAGAAGGTCGAGGGGTACATCGGCAACTTCGATATCACACTCAGAAAGAAGGCACGAGGTGTCCTCACACCGACCGAGGCTGAAACACGAGGAATCGTCGGCGGAGGATGCAACGGGTGCGGAGATTGTGAACAGGTCTGTCCTGTTATCAAGCCGAATCCGTTCGAGATGGGGATGGCGCCCAGAAAGGCGATCTATATCTATCACCCACAGGTTGTGCCTCTTATCTACACAGTTGATTTCGATTCCTGTGTGAAATGCGGACTCTGTGTCGAGGCATGCGGCGAGAAGAAGGCGATCGATCTCGAACAGGAAGACGAGTTTGTCACCGTCAAGGTCGGTACCGCTGTGCTTGCAGTCGGATACGAACTCTTCCCGGTCGAGAAGAAGACCGAGTGGGGATACAAACGGTATGATAACGTCATCACTTCACTCGAATTCGAGCGGCTCATCTGTGCGTCCGGACCAACCGGCGGCAAGGTGATACGGCCGAGCGATGGAGAGACACCAAAGAAGATCGGGTTTGTCCTCTGTGCAGGGTCACGTGACAACACCGGGATCGGCAAGCCATATTGCAGCAGGTTCTGCTGTATGTATTCGCTGAAACATGCACATCAGCTGCATGAGAAGATTCCCGGATCACAGTCGTATCTCTTCTACATGGATATCCGATCGTTTGGAAAGATGTACGAGGAGTTCTATTACCGTATCCAGGATGAGGGAGCGAAGTTCATACGGGGACGTGTGGCCAAGATCGAAGAGGATCCAATCACGAAGAACCCACATGTTCTCACTGAAGACACGCTGCTTGGCCAGCCGGTCGATATCGAACTCGATATGGTTGTACTGGCATCTGCGGTCCAGCCAACGGAAGAGACAAACCATGTACGCCACCTCTTCGGTGTGTCACAGTCCATGGACGGATGGCTCCTCGAGGCTCACCCGAAGCTGAATCCCTGTGGAACAACCACAGCAGGCGTATTCCTCGCAGGTGTCTGCCAGGGACCAAAGGATATCCCCGATACCGTGGCACAGGCAGAAGGAGCAGCAGCAGCAGCATCGATTCCGATTCATGTCGGAGAGGTCGAGCTCGAACCATACTTTGCCATGTGCATTGAAGAGAAATGTGCGGGATGCGGGATGTGTGTGAACCTCTGCCCATACTCGGCACTTGATCTCGTCGAGAAGAACGGACGAACCGTGATGCAGGTCACAGAAGCGAAATGCAAGGGATGCGGGACCTGCGGAGGGTTCTGCCCCGGTGGTGCTATCTGGATGCAGCATTTTGCTACACCACAGATTGTTGCACAGATTGATGCGTTCCTCCTCGGAGGTGAGCAGTAAATGACTGATGAATGGAAACCAAAGATTCTCGGCATCATCTGCAACTGGTGTTCCTATGCAGGAGCAGACCTCGCAGGAAGTGCAAGGACACAATACCCACCCGATATCAGGACGATAAGGGTCATGTGTACCGGGCGTGTCGATACCCTCTTCATCATGAAGGCGTTTGCAAACGGTGCAGATGGTGTGCTCGTTTCAGGATGCCACTTCGGTGACTGCCACTACCTTGAAGGGAACTTCAAGGCGGCAAAGAGGATGTTCCTCATAAAGAGTGTCCTCAAGAACATGGGTATCGAAGACAAGAGGTTCAGAATGACATTTGTCTCGGCATCTGAGGGTGCAAAGTGGGCAAAGGTCGTCGAAGATGTCGTCAAGACAGTAACAGAACTCGGACCAAGCCCGCTGAAGGAGTTTCGGCAGTAGAGGGAGGGAGTAAGCGTGACCAAGATTTCACTGAACCTTATCACCGGACGAACCATTCAGCAGGGCGTCTCGATGGAAGGCGGCAAAGAGAAGAAAGCCTACACAAAGGCATGCGGCATCATCGAGATGGATCCCTCCGACATGAAGAAGCTGAACGTCTGGAAGAACACCAATGTCCGCGTTACAAGCGAATTTGGAACTGTCATCGTGAAGGCTGTCGAGGCAACCCAGGGTCCGCACCCTGGCCTTGCCTACATTCCGATGGGACCCTGGGCAAACATGGTCATTGACCCAAATACCTACTCAATGGGTATGCCGACATTCAAGGGAGTCCCTATTGAAGTCGAAGTAGCAATCAACGAGCCGATCTATGACTCCCAGGAACTTGTCCGCAGGGCATGCGGACTCAAGGTGTGAGGAAAGTCTATGGCAAATATCGTATCAGATGTAATATGCCCCTTCTGCGGGACACTCTGTGACGACCTTGAAGTCGAGCTGAGTGACGACGGCAAGAAGATCCTCGAGGTCTATCATGCCTGCGCAATCGGTGCAGAGAAGTTCCTCCACTCGCAGGCCGAGGACCGGATCACCCGGCCCCGGATGATGCAGGAAGATGGAACCACCAAAGAGGTCTCCTACGAGGAAGCGGCAAAATATACCGCAAAGATCCTCTGTGAAGCAAAGAAACCCCTGATGTACGGATGGTCATCGACCTCCTGCGAAGCGCAGAGTGTCGGCCATTCGGTTGCAGAAGCTGTCGGCGGTATCGTCGACAACACCGCAACCGTCTGCCACGGCAGTTCGCTCATCGCCGTCCAGGATGTCGGGATCCCCTCATGCACCCTCGGCGAGGCAATGAACCGTGCCGACCGTGTCGTCTTCTGGGGATGCAACCCGGCACATGCCCACCCCCGGCACATGTCGAGATACTCGGTCTATCCCCGTGGATTCTTCACCGGGAAAGGGTCAAAGAGCAGGAAAGTTGTTGTTATCGACCCGAGGAAGACCGATACCGCATCGCTTGCCGATGTCCATCTCCAGCTTGAGCAGGGCCGCGACTACGAACTCCTCTCGGCACTCCGGGTCGCGTTCCGTGGCGAGAAACTGCCAGATGTTGTTGCAGGAATCCCAAAAGACCAGATCTACGAAGCAGCCGATCTCTTAAAGAGCGGCCGGTTTGTGATCATCTACTTCGGGATGGGTGTGACCCAGTCGCTTGGCAAGAACCATAACATCGATATCGCGATCGGAGTCACCCGTGACTTAAACGACTACACAAAAGCCGCCATCATGCCGATGCGGGGCCACTACAACGTTACCGGCTCCGGCGAAGTGCTCGGCTGGCAGTACGGGTTCCCGTTCTGTGTTGACCTGTCACGCGGTATTGCCCGGTATAACCCTGGCGAGACCAGTTCAAATGATCTGCTGATGAGAGACGAGGTTGACGCGGTCTTTGTGCTCGGCTCAGATCCCGGCGCACACTTCCCGATCAGCTCGGTGAAGAAGATTTCAGAGCTGCCGTCAGTTGCAATCGACCCCCACCTCACCCCGACGACTGCGGTCTGCAAACTCCATGTCCCGGTCGCCTTTGTCGGTGTCGAGGTTGGCGGCTGCTGTTATCGTATGGACAATGTCCCGATCGAGTCGAGGAAGGTTGTTGACCCGCCGGAAGGCATGCTCACCGACCAGGAGTTCCTCGAGATGGTGCTCGCTGAAGTCAGGAAATGCAAGGGAGTGTAGACCACAATGGCAGAATACCTTATCAAAAACGGTTTTGTCTTCGACCCTGTCCTGGGAATCAACGGAGACAAGAAAGATATCGCCATCAAAGACGGCAAAATTGTCGAGAGTGTCGGCGCTTCAGCAAAGGTGATCGATGCTGCCGGGAAGACCGTGATGGCTGGTGGCGTGGATATCCACGCCCATGTTGCCGGACCGAAGGTGAATGTCGGCCGGAACTTCCGTCCTGAAGACAAGAGACAGGCAACCTATGAACCCGGCAAGGGCGTCAAGCGGATGTCCGGCGGGTTCTCGGTACCGACCGTCTTCAAGACCGGGTACAAGTATGCGGATATGGGGTATACCACCGTCATGGAAGCGGCGATGCCCCCGTTCTATGCAAAACATACCCATGAAGAGATGCGGGATACCCCGATCATCGACCAGGGTGCGTACCCGGTGTTTGGGAACAACTGGTTTGTCCTTGAATACCTCAAAAATGGCGAAGCCGAGAACACTGCGGCATATATCGCATGGCTCCTTCGGATGACGAAGGGTTTTGCGATTAAATGCGTCAACCCCGGCGGTACCGAAGCCTGGGGATGGGGTCTGAACTGTACAAGTGTCCATGACCCGGTACCCTACTTCGATATCACTCCTGCTGAGATTGTGAAAGGGTTAATCGAGGCAAACGAATACCTCAGGCTGCCGCACAGCATGCATGTGCACAGCAACAATCTCGGCAACCCCGGGAATTACGAGACCACCCTTGATACCCTGAAGCTTGCCGAGGGGATTTCGGCGAAGAACAACTTTGGCCGTGAACAGGTGCTCCACCATACCCATATCCAGTTCCACTCGTATGGCGGCACCACCTGGGGCGATTTCGAGTCCCGTGCCGACAAGATCGCGGATTACGTCAATTCCCAGAAGAACATCACCTGTGATATCGGGTTTGTAACACTGGATGAGACGACGACGATGACCGCCGACGGTCCGTTCGAACACCATCTCTGTGAACTGAACCACCTGAAATGGGCAAATGTCGATGTCGAGCTCGAGACGGGCTCCGGTGTTGTGCCATATGTGTACAGCCCCGATGTCTTTGTCTGCGGTATCCAGTGGGCAATCGGTCTTGAGATCGCGCTTCTTGCAAAGGATCACATGCGATACCACATGACGACTGATCATCCGAATGCAGGTCCCTTCACCCGGTATCCCCGCGTGATGAAATGGCTGATGAGCGCAAAGGCCCGTGACGAGATGTTTGCCGGGATGAAGAACGAGGACAAGGTTCGTGACAGAACCGGCCTGAGCACGATGGATCGCGAACTCTCGCTGTATGAGATCGCGATGATGACCCGTGCAGGAACGGCAAAGGCACTGGGTCTCTCCCATATGTATGGGTCACTGACACCCGGCCTCTGCGGCGATGTCGCGGTCTACGATTACAACCCCGAGACTGCGTCTGATCCCGAAGCAATCGAGACGGCATTTGGTAAGGCTGCGTTCCTCTTCAAGCAGGGCGAGCTGATCATCAATGACGGCGAGATCGTTTCCAACGGGAACAAGAGAACACTCTGGGTGAATGTGAAGACAAATGAGAACACGCAGGTCGAGCGTGATATCGCCCTGAAGTTCAACAAGTTCTACACAGTCTCCCAGAAGAACTACGAGGTGTATGCACACCACTATGTGCCAAACCCGTTAGTCTTTGAGATCGATGCTACTGTCTGAGGTGGGTGGAGAATGATGATGGCATCTGAATGTATGATACCGAGTGAGATGGATCTCGCTTTTAAGCTTGAAGGAGAGGGGATTCTCCCCTCTCAGAGTGTTCGGGAGCGGATTGTTCTCTCAACGGCATGCTGCACTATTCCTGTGCAGCGGATGCTCCTGATGCAGGAGATGCTCGTCGAGTTAACTGATGAGATAAGGGAATAATCTCGTTAAAAAAAGGTGGTGGTATTCAGGCTACCCTGAATTTCCGATTTGCTTCAAGGGTCTCCTGGGAGATCTCGGTGACCCGTGTCACCATACTGGCGACCTCATCGATACTTGCCGATACCTCTTCGGTACCGGCTGCAGTATCTCCTGCCTCGTGTGCTGTCCTCTCCATCAGGGCGGCAACTTCGTGGATGCTTGCGGTGATCTCCTCAACAGTGGCTGCCTGCTCTTCAGTTGCACTTGCAACCTCTTCGATGCTTCGTGAGATCTTTCCGACCGAGTCGACGATCTCATTGAAAGCAAGAATCGTCTGCTGCATCTGATCTGATCCATCCCTGACGACAGTATTTGCAGTTTTCATCGCAGACGAAGCTTTTTCAGCCCCGGCCCTGAGATTGCCGATCATCTCGGTGATATGCTCGGCAGAGGATCGTGATTCTGTTGCAAGGGCTTTGACTTCAGCTGCAACAACCGCAAAGCCGCGCCCTGCATCTCCGGCACGGGCGGCCTCGATTGCTGCATTGAGCGCGAGCAGATTTGTCTGGTTTGCCAGATCCGAGATGACGCCGACGATCTTTCCGATCTCGACCATCTGGGTGTTGATATCCCTGATGATCCCATCGATCTCGGCGGTTGCGGTGGTGATCTCGGCCATGCCTGCATCTGCCCGCCTGGCAACCTTTGTTCCTTCCTGAGACTGCTCATCAGCGTTTCGTGAGAGTCCGGCAACAGATTCTGCACTTGCGGTAACCTCCTGGACGGCAGCAGAGAGATCTTCCATCGCCTGAAGAACCTGCTGGGCTGAATGGGTTGCCTTCTCGATATGGCCGCTTACGTTCCCGGTGCTACGGGCGATCTGCTGGGTGCCGGTGGAGACTTCGTCGATGCTCGTCTCGGCTTCGTTTGCTGCTTCCACCATCGCCTCCATCAGCCGGTTTGATCCTGCAATGAGGTGTGAGACATCTGCTGAGACTTTGTTTAAGGCAGTCTTCACGGCAATGAGATCCCCGCGAACATTGAGCTTATCATCGATATGGGCGGTGAAGTCGCCGTCAGCAAATGCGCTGGCGACACGGGTGATCTCCTTGACAGTATTATTTAAGACCTTCCCCATCCTGTCAAGGGATTTCCTGAACTCTTCCCACTCACCTTTCATCTGGATATTTGTATCGAATGTCGCAGAGAAGTCTGCCTGAGCGAATGCCCCGCAGACACGCATTGCTTCGTGAACTGGTTTTGTGACCGCATCGAGCATGCCGTTTATTCCAAGCATGCATTCTTTAAACTCTCCCTCATGCCGCTCCGGGTCTGCGCGGATCTCAAAGTTACCCTCGGTCAGACCATGCATCATCATCTTTGCATCTCCCATCAGGTGATCAAGCGACTCCTTCAGGGTGGCAAGGCTTTTATCGAGTTTGGAGATTAAAGAGGCAAAATTTTTTGTATCTTCGTCAAAATGAGCGGATTGAAGATTGAATGAGGTGTCCCCCCTTGCGGCTTTTTTGAGGTTTGCGACTAACCGGGTGACTTCTGTAACCACAAAGGTATCCTGTTTCATCTTCCGGTTGATCTCAAGCGTCATATCGCGTGCACTGCATCGGGTTCCAAGTTGCCTGCCATCTTTATCCTTCGCAATCGTGCAGAGAAGCGATACCCAGTGTTCGCTTCCGTTCTTATGCTTGATCCTGAACTTTACTTCCTTCTCCTCTCGTTCCCGGACTGCAAGGGCAGCTTTCACGGAATCAAAATCCTCGGATTTGATGATCCTGCGGAAAAGATCCTTTTCTTTTCGAAAATCTTCAGGGGAATAACCAGTGATCCGCTGGCAGGAAGGCGATACATATAAAAAGGTCCCGTCTGGTCCCAGCAGGAATTCCCAATCCTGGGTTGCTTCAAGGACCTGACGAAAAATATCGTTTGGGTCTGGTATTGTCATGTGTTCTCTCCAACTCCTCTGCTATTCTCAAGTAATGATGGTTCAATTATTTCGAATAGCCTAAGCACTTGCTAATAACTGTGGTTTTTTATCTGAGATGCAATAAATGTATCTTTCTCTCTCCAGAAAGAAACCTTAGAAAAAATAGATTCTCTTGTTCATTGGGTAGAGAGTGTCCTCTCCTCCCGATTCTCAACAAGGATTAAGTATCTGATAGTAGAAGGGTTCTGTATGTTCCGTCTTTCTCTGTGGTGTACTCTTCTCTTAATCGCTATTCTCTGTACTGCAGGGTGTATCCAGTCTGAATCACCTGTTTCCCAGCCATTGCCCGCTCCGGTTGTAACCCCTCAAACGGAACCGGTGCATCCGGCACCCTCCCCAGTCATTCCAGAGCCATATATCGTCAAAGGAAAGGATATCTACGGGATGACTGCTGCTCTCACTTCCCAGGAGCAGGGGACGAATCTCCTTGTCACAGTGACACTTGACAAGACCAATACCATGGGCGTCACAACAGGTCCGGGCATTGAGATGTACGTGACACTCTTTGCGTACAACCTGATGGATCTTCCTGAAGGATACCTCCCACAGACACAGGCAGAGGTGAGGGAATCCGGTATTCCGTATAAAGTCCGGAAAGCAACGATGTATCCGATGAATGTTAAAAAGGTCACAACAGAACTGCCGGTTGAATCATCCCAGGGACGCCTGGATCTGAAATATCCATACAATTATGGAGCAATCATAGAGAAAATATATTGATTTTGGTATGAACAAAACAATCAAATATGTTCAGGACTAG
>NZ_JARVGN010000280.1 GCF_029762515.1 Methanocalculus sp.
GAATTAGGCGGCCCGGTTTATATCCGAATTGGTAAAAAGAAAGAACCTCTTATTCATGAGAATCTCCCTGAATTTGTGATCGGGAAGGGATTGCTTATTCATGAGGGGAGAGAGATCTGCATTCTTGGTAATGGGACACTCATGCCAAATATTTTGGCAGCTGCTGATTTGTTGCAAAACACTGGTTTGAACCCGACTGTCATTCATTTTCATACCCTGAAACCACTGGATACATACACACTTGACAAAGTTTTCTCTCAATATTCCCTCATCATAACCATTGAAGAGCACAGCCTTATAGGGGGCCTTGGATCTGCCGTTGGTGAGTGGCTTGTTGATCAACTTGTTTGTCAGAAAGGTCAGTTGATGAGAATTGGCATTCCTGATGAATATCTTTACGATGCGAGGAATCAGGAGAGCGCACGGGAATATTATGGACTGTCCCCGGGAAAACTTGCTGAGACAATAAAGACAAGATGCAGAACATTGCAAATACCATTTAAGTGAGCTGATTGCATGCGATTATACTCAGGTCCTTTTTCTGAGGGCTTTTAGATTAATGACGTATGAATATGATTATCGGTATCGATTTTGATAATACGATTATTGATTATCACAGCCTCTTTTATGAGGCAGGTATTTCCCTTGGGATTCTCTTAGATGATGCTACAAAGAGTAAACAATCGATCCGAAGAGATCTCCTTGATGCTGATCTTGAAGATGAATGGGTAAAGATTCAAGGGTTGGTGTATGGGAAGCTTATAAAGAAGGCTAGAATGATGGAGGGGTTCTACTCATTTTTAAAAGGATGTCAGGAGTATGGATGGGTTGTTTACATTATAAGTCATAAAACTCGTCACTCAGCCGATGGAAAAGGGTATGGTCTTCATCCTCCTGCTCTCTCCTGGCTAAAAACCAATGGGATTTTTGAATCCGTTCAGGGTGTTTATTTTGAAACCACACGTAGAAGAAAGATATCCCGGATTAATCATCTTGATTGTAGAATTATTATCGATGATTTACCTGAAGTGCTACTTCACCCGGATCTCCATTCTGATATCGTCAAAATACTCTATGATCCTGACTCTTCTTATCCAATAAACCAAGATTATCAGACTATAACTCACTGGAATCAAATGTTGAATGGTATTCTGGAGTTAAAGGAATCGTATCATGATTAATCTGGATTTATCTTCGCGGGCCCTTATTTCCGGACTTGGATATAATGAAGGGATTGTAGTTCGTCCTGAAAAGAGTGGAGGTAACAATAAGGTTTTCATACTTGAATGGGAGGGAATGCCAAAATATGTTCTTAAGCAGTACTTCCGGCATCCATTGGATCAGAGAGATCGCTTCGGGGCTGAGTGGATGTTTCTTAACT
Source organism: Methanocalculus sp. (assembly GCF_029762515.1). Lineage (GTDB taxonomy): Archaea > Halobacteriota > Methanomicrobia > Methanomicrobiales > Methanocorpusculaceae > Methanocalculus. The sequence goes on from NZ_JARVGN010000280.1 coordinate 1,382, forward strand.
ATGCGGACTCGGTTGGTGTATCCTGTGTGCCAAAACCTAAAGTGTGTGACTCCGAGCAGGGAATTGCTATCATGGAATATATTCCTGGCCACAAAATCTCTTCAGATGGATTGCAGGATTCACATGTAATGCAGGCGATTGAGTTTATTGAAGCGCTGAATATGCAAAAGATCAAGAGCAATACTGGCTCACTTCCACCCGCCTCTGAAGCATGTTTCTCTATGCGCGATCATCTTGAAAGCGTTGAGAGACGGATTGGGCGACTTAAGAAGATTCGGATTGGGTCAGATATTGATCATAAAGCCGAAGAATTTGTCAGATTAGAGTTAATTCCCCTCTGGGAAGAGATAAAAACCAGAATTCTTGCTTTAGCACAGGATAGGGGCATTGATCTTGATATGAGGCTTTTAGAAGGAGATACAATTGTTTCACCATCTGATTTTGGTTTTCACAATGCAATTGCAAGCCCTGAGGGAAGAGTGTTTTTTATCGACTTTGAGTATGCTGGTATGGATGATCCGGTTAAGATGATTGCAGATTTCTTTTGCCAGCCCTCAGTTCCTGTTTCTCTGTCGTATCTGCCGGCTTTTGCAACCCGTGTCCTTGGAAGATTAGAGAATCCGGAAAGAGATTTATTCAGATTGCAGATGCTTTTCCCGGTTCATGCATTGAAGTGGTGTTGTATTATGCTCAATGAATTTCTTCCTGTTGGGGAGGATCGAAGAAGATTTGCAGATGCTGGTCTTGATATCAATGAGGTTAAAAAGATTCAGTTGAATAAGGCGCGAACTTTTTACTCAACCATTGAGAAGCGGAGGCAAAATGTCGAATCATTACTCAAGTTGGAGGCTTTACCATGAATGATGGAGAATTATCGACATCCTCTTTAAGGGCAATACCTCCATTAAATATTACACATCTTGTGGCATTGAGATATGGGAGTCCTGATTATTCATGGGTGAATTAGTTCATTTTGTTACGCCTCTTCATAAAAAAACAGAGCGCGATTATCTTGCACGAATGGTTGATGATAAAGCCAACTGTATGAAGAAGGCGAAAGAATATGAATTTGACTACTGGGATGGCGACCGGCGATATGGCTATGGTGGCTACTCCTATCGGCCAGGGTACTGGAAACCTGTTGCTCAAAATCTCATTGATAGGTATAATCTAAAGGCGGGAGATCGGGTTCTTGATGTTGGGTGTGGGAAAGGATATCTACTATTTGAACTGCAACAACTTCAACCCGAACTGGAGCTTCAGGGCTTTGATATCTCCGTTCATGGATTGGAATGCCGTCATCCGGATTTTAAGGGAGAACTGTTCCGCCATCGCGCCCAGGACCCATTTCCATTTGATGGCAATGCATTTGATCTGGTCATCTCGCTTGGATGCCTCCATAATCTGCGAATCTTCGATTTGAAAACTTCGTTATCTGAAATTGAGCGAGTGGGCAGGCAGAAGTACATCATGGTGGAGAGTTACCGGGATGAGAGTGAGATGTTTAATCTTGAGTGCTGGGCTTTGACTGCCGAGTCACTCTTTGATACCGATGAATGGATCTGGCTGTATAATCACTTTGGCTATACAGGGGATTATGAATTTATATACTTTGAATGAGGTGCACCAATAATGCTGATTAGAACAATGAAAGCAGCGATACTGACAGAGACGAATAAACCCCTTGTTGTAGATGAGGTTGAACTACCGGATACCCTCTCATGTGGCCAGGTTCTCGTTAAGATTATTTATAGTGGTATTTGCGGTGCTCAGATAAATGAAATTGAGGCGGCAAAAGGAGAGGATAGGTTTCTCCCACAT
>NZ_JARVGN010000281.1 GCF_029762515.1 Methanocalculus sp.
GAACGTCTGTACCCGTGTCGGAACACCCGTCTATGATGCGCATTTAATCGATGTCGGAAGGGGTTTTGAGGCAAAGGACAACTCAAACCTCCAGGAGAATGCCGAGACATCCCATAAGAAGAAGGCAGACAAGATCAGTAAAGAGCAGTACCTCCTCCAGCTCCCCCCGGAACTCGCAGACATCCACCTGACCGGCGACATGCATATTCACGACCTCGAATATTTTGGATCACGCCCGTTCTGCATAGACGGTAGTACCGTCATTCCGGTGAAATCTGAGGGTCGGATCAGGAGTACGAGGGCCGATGAACTGCCAATTGACGGGGATGAAGACGCCCCCGATGATCTCTCCCTTCTTACGCCCAAAGGCTGGGTGCGGGTGAATAAGGTAACCCGGAGGGTAGCTCTCGATGGAGAGATGCTCAGGATAAAGACATCGGGCGGCCGCATGCTCTCTGTCACCGGGGAGCACAGGATCCCGGTACAGACAGATGATGGGATGGTGATCCGGCGGGCAGATGAGATACGGGAAGGTGATATCCTCTACACAATTACTGCATCTGATCCGATCCGCGGAGAACCGGTATGCGGAATAAACCTGATCCGTGAACTCACAGAACTTGTTCCTGAAGATCTTCTCACCGGCGTGTATGTCCGGGGCGCCGCAGATCTCTTCTCTGAAATTGTCAGGACGGGGCAGGCACGATCCTATACGGCGATCTCACGAGCCCTTGGAATCGAACACAGGAAACAATGGTACACAAAAGGTATCATGCCCATTCGTTCCTTCCGGGCATTCTGTGAGCACTATGGGATAGTTGAGATGACAGGTTTGAGAGTGGGGGTAACAGGCAGCGAGCATGACCTCCCGGTTCTCCTGCCGATCACCCCTGACCTGATGCGGCTGCTTGGATTCTTTGTCTCTGAAGGAAATTACAATGCCTCTCCAAAGGCCGGACAATATAATCTTGCAATCACTGAAAACCATCAGTCAGCCTCGATACAGGCATCAGTGAAAGCTACCCTCAATACCTATGCAACGATCACCCGCCCCACCCCGGATACAACCGAGATCTACGGAATCGAAGTTCATAGGAATCGTGCACAGCAGGTCTATTTCGGGGGAAAGATCGTCTATCTCCTCTTCCGGTACATCTTTGGGATACCAGAAGGCAGCAGCAGCAAGCGCCTGCCTTGGATCGTCTATCATGCCGATGACGCACTGCTTCGTGAGTTCCTCTCAGCACTCTACACCGGCGATGGATCAGCATACTATCGCCCGGAAAAGTCTGACTGTATCATCACCTATACGACAGCATCAGAATCACTCCGCCAGGAGCTTGCCCTTCTTCTGTCGGCACTCGGCATAGGGGTGCATATCACCGAGCTGTATAATGATGATACAGAGCGGCGGATACTCTACCGTATCCAGTTCCATGGACGAAAGAATATCGATATCTTTTCAAAATACTGTTCGTTCCTCGATGAGAGGCAGGATCATATCGATTCCTTCCTGAAGCATACTCAGAAGATAAACCGGGCTGAAAAGCCTGAACGCGTTCTCGCCATTGAACCCTGCACACCCTCCAGCAGATATGTCTACGATCTCTTTCTGGAAGGTGATGGGAGCGAGGAGAGCCATACCTTCTTTGCTTCAGACGGCCTCCTCATCCATAATTGCCAGGATTGGGATCTCCGCTATTTCTTCTACTATGGCTTAATGCCGGATGGAAACGGGACAAAAGCGAGTGTGGCAGGTCCGGCAAAACGCGCCGAGGTGGCTGTGCTCCATGCGGTCAAGGCACTTGGATCCGCACAGACAAACTTTGCCGGAGGGCAGGGTTACTACAACTTCCTCACCTTCTTAGCCCCCTATGTCGAGGGGATGGACAGGGCCGAGATCAAACAGCTTATGCAGATGTTTGTCTATGAGATGACCCAGATGATGGTGGCACGTGGCGGCCAGGTCGTCTTCTCATCAGTCCAGCTCTCACCAGGAGTCCCAAAGCTCTGGCGTGACAAGCCAATCGTCTTCAAAGGCAAGGTCTGGAATGGCAGGCAGGCTCCCTTCAGGGCATATGGAGAGTTTGAACGTGAAGTCCGGCTTCTCTTTGCAACACTGATGGAAGTGATGCTTGAGGGAGATAACTGGGGCAAGCCCTTCAACTTCCCAAAACCCGAGATCAGTATTGAACCGGACTTTATGGATGAGGATGAAGACTTCAATACGAACAATCCGGATATCCCGACCTACCGTGAACTCTACCTGATGACATTTGAGCTTGCATCAAAGTTCGGCACTCCATACTATGACAACCAGCTCCCCGCCTACAGGGGTGCCGGAGAGGGGATCTCATGTTACCAGTGCTGTGCCTACCAGTTCTCGACGACCGCAGCAAATGACACCTCATTCGAGGATAAACTCACCTTCACGGATGGCAAACATTTTTCAATGGGATCCTGGCAGGTGATCTCGGTGAACTGTCCCAGGGCAGCATTCCGGGCAGACCACGACGACCAGAAACTCTTTGCTGAACTCCGAAAACTGATGGATTCTGCGGTCTCAATCTTTAAGATCAAACGCCGCTGGATGGAGCTTGTCAGAGCGAACGGACGGATGCCGTTTGCAATGCAGAGGCCAAAAGATCCAGAGACACAGGAGAGGGGGGCTGTTGCAGTCGATCTCGAGGGGCTCGTCTATACCGTTGGGATCGTCGGCGTCAATGAGATGATCCAGCATCATCTCGGCTCCCAGCTCCACGAGACCAAAGAGGCATTCAGGTTCGCGGTCCGGACAATGACCGAGATGGAACAATATGCAAAGAAACTCTCGGCAAAACACGGGATGACGATTGCACTTGCACGCACCCCTGCAGAGACGACCGGGCAGAGATTTGCCGTTGCCGATCTGCTTGATGAGCAGTTCCGCCCCCATGCCCTCAGGATCGTCAAGGGAGATACAAAGAACCTGCTTGAGCGGTCAAAGAAGACACTCGATCTCCCGGTCTACTATACAAACGGCATTCATGTCACACCTTCCGCGGATATTCCACTGACAAGGCGGATGGAGATAGAGCATGTCTTCTTCCCGATCGTAGACGGGGGTAATATCTTCCATATCTGGCTTGGAGAAGCCCGGCCTGATCCCCGCGGGCTGATGGATATGGCGATGAACCTTTGCCGGACCACCCAGATCGGAT
>NZ_JARVGN010000282.1 GCF_029762515.1 Methanocalculus sp.
AAATTCTCAGAATTCCCTCGAGATCTCAAACGAGATTTTTTATTCAAAACAATTCGGATTTTTTTGGTAACTGATGTCCGAAAGAGTGAGGCAACTGAATTATTTTTGCGGCTAAATCAAGGGGTTGCGGTTTCGGCATCAGAAAAAAGGAATTGTATTTATGGGCCTGTGAAAGAGCATTTAAGAGAAGTAATTACTCAGTACGCAATTTTATTTTCTCCAGAAACTTTGGGATTTTCAAATCTTAGGATGGCATATCAAGATATTTTAGATAAAATATTCTTTCTTGAGCAAAAAGGGAATTTAAATTACAAACCAAATGCCCGTGCTCTAGAGGCAATGTATTTTAATCAGAATATAGATGATTCGTTAAAAGAACACCTAAACAAAAATTTAGAAATCACTCAAAACGCAATTCAATATTTTTATCAGAATTATGGTTTTAAACTTACAAAATCGATAATTATCAGTTATTATTGGTTTTTAAGAGAAATCTCTTCTGCAGAAAAATACAATTTATCTTCAGCATCAAATTTTTTGATAGAATTCGAAAAATGGAGAGGAATTCAAAAATTCAATTATGAGAATAATTCGTCTGTAAATAAGAAATTCATCGAATTTGGTACATATTTAAGTAAAGGCTGGTTAGATCCGTCATCAATAAAAGGTCGTCATAGGATTTTGATGGATTTCTACTCGGAATTTATAAATAATGGAACAATTGGTGAATTCGATGATCAGAGCTGAATATCTGGATTATCAGAGAAGAGCTCAGAGAAGATGGACCAATAATGAATACTTCCTAAAAGAGATCTCGGTAAAAAATATCTTTAATTGGGAGGACTCCACTGTAGTATTTAATTATCCAATAACACTGATAACAGGGAAAAATGGTGTTGGTAAATCCACGTTAATAAATGCAATTAAACATGTTTCTAAACTTCAGAATAAAGAGGAAAATTTAGGCTATTTTTCGTCATTGGAGGGATATTATCTAAAATTAATAAATCAACGGAATGAAGAAATAATTGTTGAAAATGACACATTATCGAATAATGGTTTTAAATTACCAAAAATATTCGATTTAACATTTAATTCAAGTCATTATTCATTTTTTAAATGGAATCGAACGTTGGAGGACATAGAAATGTATAAATCATCCTTAGAGCAATATGATGCTCTTCCTCTACCAAGAAATCTTCTTAACTTAATGAAATATTTCATTGAAAAACCAATTAAATCTGCAGAAAGGATTATTGACGAAGAAGAAAATGAGGCCGAATATTATCGTCTAATTCTTGAGAATGGTACAATTTATGATACATACACGATGGGTTCAGGAGAATTTTTTATCAATCAATTCTTATGGGGAATACATGATCTCGAAGATCAGAGTATTGTGGTTATTGAAGAATTGGAAAACTATCTGCACTCCGATGCACAAAAAAAGATAATCCAATTAATACATGAGGTATGTGTTACGAAACAGATTCAGTTTATTTTAACCACTCACTCACCTACATTGATCGACCATGTTATTAAAGAATCTTTGATTTTACTTAAATCAAATGAGAATAATATTATTCCAATAAATAATTGCCCAAATTGGCTAGCAAAAGATGTATTAGGGAAAACTATTGATGAGAAGGTTTGTGTAATATTAGAAGATGAAAAATCAAAAGCTCTTTTCCATACAATCATTTCACAGTATGATCCAGATATAATCCAACAATTAGACTTGGTGAACGGGGGGGGAGACAAAAACATCAAGAAATGTATTCAAGTAAATGAAATCGTAAAAAATGAAAAATTTATTGGAATAGTGGACGGAGATTCGGAAGAAGCCGAACAAGAATTTTTAATAAAATTGCCTGGGACCGATCCTCCTGAAAAGGTTGTTCTATTAGATATTTCTGGGAATCTTGAAAGTCTAATAAAATTTGTTGATAGACCCTTAGGAGATGTTTGTACTATATTTAGAACCATGGTCACGAATCCTGAACATCATGAATGGGTTAGTTACATTTCTCACGAATTGGGCGAGGAACACGATTATTTGTGGAAAACTATCACAAAAATATGGTCTAAAGATAAAAAAGATATATGTAAAGATTTCTTTTTAAAATTTGAGAAAGCCTTCAATAAAATTAAATCTCAATGAAAAAGTATTATTTTCAATTAATACCAAGGCCCTTCAGCGCAGCAGTCATGATGTCGCCATAGAATACCGGATCCACACGCTCCATGACGTCTGCAGGCACATCCAGGAAATTCCGCTTATTTTGAATCGGGATCAGGGCTTTTCTCGCACCGTTATCCATACCCACCTGGAGTACTTCGGAGAGGCTGGGGAGCTGCTTGAGATTTCCCTGGATACTGAGGTCACCTACGATCAGGAGGGCCGGGAGGACCGGGTGCTTCTTGATGGCTGAGTACATCGCAATAATAAACGCAACGCCGGCATCGCAGGGAATCCTGTTGGAGAGCAGGTCAATCCCCTCGACGTGGAAATCAGAGGTGTCGAATATACTCGCAATTCCCATCTCCACTTTATTGCCCTGCAAGTATCCAAAAGCCCGGGATATCGACTCTTTCATGCTCCCGGAGATGCCTCCGGCCATCTTGAGTTTTCCTGTTCCTGCGGCGAGGCTCACTTCCACGCGATAGAGCCCCACTTTCCCCTCATTATCAACGGATGCCGCATAGACCGATCCGGGGGCGAGAGGATCGGTCGAGATGAGGTTTCGTCCGCCTTCCTCGGGCACACCGACGTAGAATTCCTCGCGGGTCTCATTATCGATATAGGAGAAGGATGTCTGGTGATACTCGAATGAGCCCATCTTTTTCAGCTGCTCTTTCACTCTCCTCCGCCCTTCCATGGCGATGTCGATGATTTCGGCGAGCTCTTCCTTGGAAAATTCTCCATGCGGGTACATGATTTTGATCAGACCGGACACCGTTTTTCGCACCGCTTTGACATCCCGGGCGTTGAGGTGCGATCCCATTGAGTAGTAGCGGTCAATCACATCGGTGAAGTTGAGTTTGCGGAGTTCACGGAGCGCCTCGGCCAGGTAATCCACCACGAATCCGTAATGATTGGTGAAATATTCGATTTTCATCTTGGGGACGTCCCAGCCTGGGAGATAGTAATGCAGGCGATCGATGAAGGCCATATCCTCCCGGATGATGTCCGGCATCG
>NZ_JARVGN010000283.1 GCF_029762515.1 Methanocalculus sp.
GCCTGTGCTATAAAGATTGAGAAGATACAGGAGGCCTGAAGATGGTAGCAAAAGGCGATATGCTCTATGCATGGGCATCAACAGATGAAGGTGTCAAAAAGGGTGAGTGTGGCGGTGCGGTCACAGCACTTCTTAAATATGCACTTGAGAGCAGGATGGTCGATGGCGTTCTTGTCGTAAAGAAGGGATCTGACATCTATGATGCAACGGTTGAGATCGTGACCGATCCGGCTGAAGTTGAGAAGGGGTCAGGTTCGCTTCACTGCGGAACACTCCTCCTTTCGAAGATACTGACAAAATATCTCGAGGGAGCAAATGGCATGAAACTCGCCCTGCCGGTGAAAGGGTGCGATACGATGGGTATCCTTGAACTCGCAAAGCGGGAGAAGATCAATCTCGACAACCTGATCTTAATCGGCCTGAACTGTGGAGGCTCGGTCTCTCCGGTCGATGCAACGAAGATGATCAGAGAGAAGTTCGGGACGAATCCCGCCGATGTCGTGAAAGAGGAGATCGACAAGGGCCAGTTCATCATCATCAAGAAAGACGGCTCTCACCAGGGTATCTCCATTGATGAGCTGGAAGATGAGGGATATGGCCGGAGGACAAACTGCCGCCGCTGCCTCTACAAAGTCCCCCGCCAGGCGGATCTTGCCTGCGGTAACTGGGGTGTCATCGGCGACAAGGCCGGAAAGGCAACCTTCATCGAGGTCTGCTCTGAGAAGGGTGCAAACCTTGTTGAAGAAGCAACTGATTCAGGCGCACTGGCAACCGCCCCGGCTGATCCGAAGGGGATTGCGATCCGGAGCAAGGTTGAAGGCGCAATGCTGAAGCTCGGTGAGAAATGGAGGAAGAAGAACTTCTCGGCACTCTCAGGAGATCTCTGGGATACCATAAAGGAAGAGACCTCCCGGTGCATCAAATGCTACTCCTGCATCGAGAACTGCCCGGTCTGCCTTCCAATTGAAGCTGAACTGAAGAAGGCTACAACGATGGTTCCAACCGGCCAGGTTCCGCCATCCCCCATGTTCCACATGCGGAGGTTCGCCCATATCTCTGACTCCTGTATCAACTGCGGCCAGTGCGAGGAGCTCTGCCCGATGGATATCCCGCTCGCCCTCCTCTCCCATGCGGTCAGGGCGGAAGGGGATGCGACATACAATTCGAAACTAGGGTCTGCCCCCTATAAAAACTAATATTTTCTGTGCGGAAAACAATGGCACGATCCGGGGAGGTTTATCATTTCCTCCCTCTCTCTGGTTTTTTTTGTTCTATTCCCATTAGTGAATGGGATAAAACATATGGAGATGGGAGATGAGTGATCTCAGGAACCGCTCTCCTGACAATTCCGGGTCTGGTTCTGTATATTCTCCTTCGCTCTCTTTACTGGCAGTGATATAGCAGACGCCGGAATAGATTCTCTCCCGCAGGAGTCTTTTACAGGATTGATGATACCGTTCAATGTACGAGGCGCCTTTAAATTCCGGGAATACCTCGAAGTGCGGCTCCCGATTTCGTATGCCCCGTCGAGAGTCTCTGCAATCCTCAAGCAGTATCAGGCATCCAAGCCAGGGTGATGGCGAGGTCCTGAACGCACCCTCACGATAGGCAGTCCAGAGATCAACTGCACTTCCAACCAGCTCTTCGGTCCGGTTGTTGATATTGTTTCCAAATGAAGGCCCTGTCTGGGATTTGAGTTCAAGAGCTGCGACAAGCTCTTTTCCTCCTTCAGGATGGTGCCTGATGATGACGAGATCCCACTGTTTCTCTGCACGGAAAAAACCCGGGAGGTCAAGCTCACTTCTGCGTATGCAGATATCCTCATCCGGGACTCCGAGATCAATAAGGAATGAATGGATGAGGGTGTAAAACCCGTCCATATGCTTTCCACCGGTTGCCTCGGAACGGGTTCCCTGATCGCTTCCTCCCCTTTCTATCTGGCTGTCTGCCTGTGCCGCCCGCGTTTCCCAGAAGAAACGCACTGCATCGGCAAACAGATCGTCCCGTGAGATGCTCTCCTGAATATGAGCCAGTGTCATAGTTGTCTCCTCTTAAAATAGATGGGATTGTTGATATTTCTGGTTAAAACGTTCAATCTGCATCGAGTGATACTCCTCTTCGATCTCAATGCTGATACTGTTCCGTCCCCACCGTGCTGCTGCAATGGCAGTTGTGCCTGTCCCTCCAAAAGGATCGAGAATGGTATCGCCGACAAAGGAGAACATTCTGATGAGCCGCTCTGCCAGTTCCAATGGGTATGGTGCCGGATGGTTGCGGGTGGATGCTCCTTTCAGATCCCATATCTGCCTGAACCATCTCTTCTGGTTCTCTTCAGAGATGATGGAGAGCAGCCGGGCTGTGTGGGTAGTCTTCCGGTATCCCCCCGGCTTTCTCTGGAAGAGGATGTACTCGATATCATTCTTGACTATGGCGTTAGGCTCATAGGGTTTTCCCAGGAACGATCCCGGAGATTGCGACTCAAAGGAGGCATTGGCGATCTTATACCAGATGATCGGTGCAAGATTATCAAAACCGATCAACCGGCAGTGCTCCTGTATTGAAGCATGGAGGGGCATTACACTGTGCCGCCCGGTACTTCTGCGTGGGAGGCAGACATCGCCGACGACAATAACCAGGCGTCCTCCGGGAACAAGGATCCGGTGGATATGCTGCCAGACGTGATCGAGCTCTTCAAGGAACTTATCATAATCTCCGATCTGCCCGAGCTGCGATTCTTTTTCAGGGTAGGTTTTCAGTATCCAGTATGGTGGTGAGGTAACGACCAGATGTACGCTCTCGTCAGGTATGTATCCAAGGTTTCGGCAGTCTGAATTGATGAAACGGTGAGCTGTCGGGATGCTTGCAGAGACTGCTTCGATCTCCTTCATCAGGATTTGATCTTTGGCAATGAATGGTATTGCACGTTGCCCCCTCTCCCCGGCAACTGCCGCAATATCCGGATGAATAAATGATTCCAGCTGCCTGCCTATATCGGATTGATTGGCATAGAGTATCTTTTCTGGAAGATTATGTTCGGGTGCTCCGGATTGGGCGGCGTGCGAGATCATGTACCTGAGTAGTAGTTGATGCACGTGTTATGATAAATGTCCCGATCGCGATGTGAAAGTGAAGGTTTTGATGATAGGACGGCTCATTGGAGATTGGCATGGCTGGCTCCCGGGAGATGCT
>NZ_JARVGN010000284.1 GCF_029762515.1 Methanocalculus sp.
CCAATGATGCCACTCATACCGGTTTCTCTTTGTGATGCACAGGGCTCCCGTTCCGGAGGGCCACCACGGATTGTCTGCCTGGCCTTTACACTTGCGGGGGGGCGGCTGATCGGCCCGGCTGATATCTTTGATGATCCTGCGCTTGACCCCGCAAGAGAACTTGGATCCCGGATTGCAGGCTATAGCCGTGCACACGGCCCCTTCGATCCATTCCTCTGATCAACTCTTTTGTAAAATGGTATGAAAAGGTTAATGTGGCAACCCTGCGATAGTATTCATAATGGTGTCAAGTATTGTTCTGCCTATTAAAAAGGTAAATTCTCTCGTCGATTCCAAAATTGTCGTAGAAATTAAGGATGATGGGCGAAAACTTCAGGGGAGGCTTATTGCGGTTGACGAGTATCTCAATCTCCACATGGATGAAGCCACAGAGCTGACTGAAGGGTCACGTGAACGAAATCTGGGGTGTGTTGTCATACGCGGGAACAATATTCTGAGCATCGCCCCCGTCCTCTGAAGCGCTATGACTGATGACTTGTTTGACGAAGCGCTCCAGATGATACAGTCGAAGAGCGATGGTGTTCTTCAGAGCGAATTATGGAAACTCCTGAATGTTGACTCTAGGAAGTGTTCACGGATTGTCAAGAAGCTCATCGATTCTGGGATGGTTGAGCGACATGAATATCGGAAAAATGGTATTAAGACATATCTCCTGAAATCAACAAAAAAGCGGGTGATTGATCCCTCTCTCCTGATGGCTGGTGAACATCTGATCCCCTGTGTCGGCTGCGAGCGCGAATGTGTTGTTGAAACCTGCGAACTACTTCTTGACTGGATGTACGAACTTGCGTTTATGGGTTTTGATGAATAAGAGTTCTCCTCTTTTTTCATCATCTCTTCCTCTTCAAAGAGACCTATTTCAGATTACATAAATAGCCGGACTTATAACCTTTTTAGGATGTCAGATGGGCGATCAGGGGAAGCAGTATCACAGGTTCAGGGTGTACTGCTCTTAGTTGTGATCACAATCATTCTTGCCGTTCTTCTGTTTCTGATGCTCCATATCCCGCTCTGGCAGGGAGGCTCTCCCGAAGAGCCACCGGAGATCTTTGCAATCACGCAGCTGAGCCACTATTGTGAAAAAAATGGTGGACTAAATTATGATAGCAGGATGACCATCATCAATAGCGGGGTGGAGACATATTTCAATGACGATCTCCGGGCTGAGATCTTTGTCAATGGTCGGGATTCCGGAGCCCTCATCTCTTCAATGAATGCCCATATCTTCATATCAACATACCATATCGGTGTTGAGAGGATGGAAGGTCCCGGCTCGACAGGGTTTTACTGGTATCCGGGATCAAGGATCTTTCTTGATCTGACTGATGGTACATTTCGACCCGGCGATTCTGTCAGGCTTGATGTGTATCATAAGGATCATGACAGGATTATCTCCCGTTCTGAGCGGATTGCATGACTGCACGGGCAAAAATCCGGGCAACCCTGACGGGCTCCGGGACTCTGCCATCGAAGGTGAATGTGTTGATGATCCTTGTTGCATCATCAAGCTGGATTCCTGATCGCCTGAGATAGACAACATACCCGGTCTTCAGATGGATGGAATCACGTTCCCCGAGTGCGTAGTATGCCTCCATTCTCTCTCTATCACCCGGGAAATGATTGCGTATTGCCTCTTCAAGCCCGCCTGATTCTTCATAGGTGATGATCATTACCGGTGTGTTTGTGGCCTTTTGAATCAGATCGGGATTGATGATATTATACCAGGCGATTGCAGCCCCTGAGATCAGGATCAGATTGATATCTGTCCGGGATAACGAGATGAAAAGTCGGATCACAGCATCAGTTGCATCCATCCCTCCAACAGTCACATGAGTGAGTGCGGATCCGTCAATTCTGAGATCCCCTCTCATGACGACACCTGCAAGGAATGACTCTTCTCTCCCCATCCAGCTTTCTGCGATGCCAAGGATGCGTATCCCCGGCTTCCTCAAACCCATACAAGCACTTATCAGAATGTACTTATTAATAATTGTACGATGGCCATCGAGAGAACGGATGTCTGTATCCTCATTCCCACACTCAATGAAGGTAAAACCATAGAACATCTCATACGTGAGTTTCAGGAGATGGGTTTTACACGGATACTTGTCATTGATGGTAAGAGCACCGATGGGACAGTGGAGGCTGCAGAGCGGGCCGGTGCGGAGGTGGCAATCCAGGTTGGAAGAGGCAAAGGTGCGGCGATCATTGAGGCGTTCTCGATGATCCGCGAGCCTTACATCCTCATGCTTGATGGTGACGGAACCTATGCTCCGGCAGATGCCGATCGCATGCTCGCCCCTCTGGCACACGGTGCTGATCATGTCATCGGTGAGCGGTTATCCGGGTATGAGAAGGGTGCCCTGACACGCCTGAATCATTTTGGTAATTATATCATCAATGTTCTCTTCAAGTGGGCTCATGGGGCATATCTTCAGGATATACTCTCGGGATACCGGGCCTTTACTGGTGAGTCCCTATCCCGGATGAACCTTAAAGAGTCCGGGTTTGAGATCGAGACCGAGATTGCAGCTGAAGCGGTCAGGAATGAGCTGAAAGTAACTGTTGTTCCTGTCAGTTACTGCCAGAGGCCGGGCACCCCCACAAAGCTCCATCCGATACGGGATGGATATAAGATCATAAAAACCATCTATAAGCTCGCCAAAATCGGGAATCCTCTCTTCTATTTTGGAATTATCGGCCTTCTTCTCACCCTTGCCGGTGTGGTACTTGGAATCATTGTTGTCTATGACTGGTTCCAGAGTATTGAACGGATACCAATGACCATCCTGACCGGGCTTCTGATCATGTCAGGACTCATTATTCTGTTGTTTGGTCTCCTTGGCGATATCTTCCTTGCTTTTCACCGCGAGACAACCGGGGAGATCCGGAAGCTTCGTGAACAACTGAACCGAATTGAAAATGAAAAAAAGAAGTAGCTTTTTTGGTTTGCTTCTGTTTTTCCTCATTGCTTTACTTTTTCCCTGTGGGCATCAGGTTTTTTTTGAAATGCCCTGTATAAAAGAGTACACGTGATGCATGCTCAGCAAGTGATGTATAAAGATATGCTTCATCAATTGTTT
>NZ_JARVGN010000285.1 GCF_029762515.1 Methanocalculus sp.
CTCCGGGATCTCGTCTCATCGTACCTCATCTCGCGGTACGGGACGAGCTATGATCCACAGAATGAGATCATCATAACGGGCGGCGTCTCCGAAGGCCTCGATCTCGCCGTCAGGACGGTCGTTGATCCAGGTGACGAGGTTCTTGTTGCAGATCCCTGTTATGTCTCCTACAGCCCCTGTGTGATGCTGGCAGGCGGCATCCCGGTTCCACTCCCCTGCCCGGCTGAGGACGAGTTCCGGGTCACACCGGAAGCCCTGATGGAGAGGATCACAAAGAAGACCAAAGTCGTGATGCTCAACTTCCCCAATAACCCGACAGGGGGGGTGATGAAGCAGGGGGATCTCGAAGCGATCAGTGATATCATCGTGGATCACGATCTCCTCCTCATCTCCGATGAGATCTATTCCGAACTCACCTATGAGGGCAGGCATGTCTCACCGGCATCGCTTGATTCCCTCTGGGAGCGGACAATCACCTTAAACGGGTTCTCAAAGGCATACTCGATGACCGGGTGGAGGGTCGGGTACTTCTGTGCACCTCCTGAGATCACGAGTGCAGCACTCAAGATCCACCAGTATGTGATGCTCTGCGCACCCACGATGTCCCAGTTTGCTGCAATCGAGGCGCTGAAACATGCAGAGGATTCAAAAGACCGGATGATTGCCGAATTCCGGATGCGGCGAAACCTCTTTGTGGCGGGATTGAACAAAATCGGTCTTCCCTGCCACCTTCCAAAGGGCGCATTCTATGCATTCCCCTCGATCGAATCAACCGGCCTCTCGGATGAAGAGTTTGCCGAGCGGCTTCTGGTCGAAAAGCAGGTCGCGGTGGCTCCCGGCAGCGCATTCGGCCCGTCGGGAATAGGCCATATCAGATGTGCCTATGCGGTCTCACGGGATGATCTGAGTGAAGCGGTCAAGAGGATTGGGGAGTTTATAGAGTCGCTCTAAAACTCCGCTTTCCTTTCTGATTATCCACAGTGCATCCTGAATAATCCAAAACCGCCCTAACCCTTTCTCATTGTATCCTCTCGTTACAGGGGATCCGGATCAGAGGTATAATTGGATCAGAGATCCAATGAGAGACTATGCTCGCCGAGCAGGAGATCATTGCCAGGTTCTGTGAAGCCGGCCATCTGGTCGATCCGACCGTCGTCTCCTACCTCAGGGAGCGGGGAGATCCGGCTCTTATCTCAGGTATTCTTGCCGGTATCAGGAAAGATTGCGCCGTTGTCCTCCCCTCCCATATCCCTTCGCTCACCCCGAAGAGGGATGGGATCAGGTTCACCGCCGATCCCCTCCTTGAGGTGGTTGAGGGGATGGAAGGATCAGCCGGTCCGGTCCGGCAGATCGAGGATTATGTCTCCCTCTTCAGGAACCGGTACGATTGTCTTGGCTCACTCATCAGGAAACGATCCGGTGCGATCCCGATCGAGGCTCTGACCCACTCCTCCCGGTTCCGCGACAGCGAGGTCACCATCATCGGTATTGTGATTGATGTGAAGTCGACTGCAAAAGGGCACCGGATCCTTGAACTGGAAGATCCAACCGGAACGATGCCGGTCCTCTTCAATAATGGAAGGGATGGTTTTTCCGATGCAGAGCGGATCGTCCCCGATGAGGTGATCGGGGTCCGCGGCAAACCCTCCCCTGAAGGGAAACTCTTCTATGCGGATCAGCTCTTCCGCCCTGATGTTCCGGTTCAGCATGCCCCCTATACCCCGAAAAATTCCGGGAAGGTGGCACTTATATCAGATATCCATATCGGATCCGATACCTTTCTCCAGGAGCCCTGGGAGCGGTTCTGTGACTGGATCTCTGGTGCTGATGATATCAGCTATCTCCTTGTTGCAGGTGATCTGGTTGACGGTATCGGCATCTATCCCGGACAGGAGAAAGAGCTGACCATACCCAATATCTATGAACAATATGACCGGCTCGGCGAGATGCTCCAGACGCTCCCCTCCTCGCTTGGGATCGTCCTTGCACCCGGAAACCACGATGTCGTCCGGGGTGCAGAACCCCAGCCGGTGATTCCGCCTGAGTTCCGGTCACAGTATCCAAAGAACTGTACTTTTGTGGAGAACCCGGCCGCCGTCTCGATTCACGGTGCCCGTGTGCTGATGTACCATGGCAGGAGCATCGATGATCTGATCGGGATGATTCCGGGTGCCCGGTATGAGGCGCCGGCAGAGATGATGGAGGCGATGCTGAAACGTCGTCACCTTGCCCCGACGTACGGGCGGAGGACACCTGTGCTCGCAACCGAAAAAGACCGGCTCTTAATCGACCCTGTCCCAGAGATCCTCCATACCGGGCATGTCCATATCACCGGCATCTCCCGGTACCGGGGTGTCCTTGCGGTGAATGCCGGGGCCTGGCAGTCCCAGACCGCCTTCCAGAAGCAGATGAATATCAACCCGACCCCCGGCCAGGCGGTTGTCGTCGATCTCGAACAAATGGAGCCGCAGATCTACGACTTCCTCTCCTGATCTTCTCCTCTTCATCCGATTACCCATATCTCCTGATTTGAACCCCTCTCTTCTGCAATGCAGGTGAGACATCGGTTTAAATATCTGAATCATCAATAGAAAATTCATTCATGAAGCTGTACCACCTTCTTTATCTCTGCCTGGTTCTTGCGGCCGTCATCATCATATTCCCCTCGCCGTTTCAGTCGGGGTTCCAATCAGCGGCTGTATCCACCTTCTCCCTTGCCGGAGACAGCCTTGCACGGATGGATCAGGATACAATGGCAATCTCTTCATATTCCTATGCCCTTGGATTTGATGGGAATAATACCCAACTCCTGCAGAAGAAGGGCGAATGCCTGTATAAGCAGGGGGAGTACCTCGGAGCGGCGGACGTGTATTCCCTTGCCGCTATAATCGACCCGGATAACCCGGCATACCCGGTTGGAAGAGGGCGTGCCCTCCTTATGGCTGGCGATTCTGATGGTGCGGAGGAATGCTTCAATGAAGCCCTCATCCGCGATCCCGCTGATCCTGATGCCCTCATGACACGGGCGTCCGCCCTCCTCTCCCAGGGGCGTTATCAGGAGGCGATTGTGGATCTCGATTTGCTGATCGCTGCAAACCCTGAAAATGCAGAGTTCAGGATGTACCGGGGCG
>NZ_JARVGN010000286.1 GCF_029762515.1 Methanocalculus sp.
TTTCCTGCCTTGCTCTTCCTGAGATACAGCCTGAATGTCGCTGAGTGGCCGACGATATTTCCGCCGATCGGCTTTGTCGGATCCCCAAAGAAGACGCCCGGGTTGGACATCACCTGGTTTGTCACAAGCGCGACGCCATTATGCTCATCAACGAGCTTGAAGAGTTCATGCATATGCCGGTTCAGCTTCTGCTGGCGTGTTGCGAGGGTGCCCCGCCCTGCATATTCTGCACGGAAGTGTCCGGTGAGCGAGTCGATGATGAAGAGGCGGACCGGCATGCCGCTCTCTTTCTTCTCATTGGCAAGCTCACGCGCGGTATCGATGAGGAGCATCTGGTGATCCGAGGTATGCGCCCGCGCAACATGGATATTCGCGAGGAAATCTTCTGTTGTTCCCACCTCGCAATCGACCTCAAGACCCTCTACCATCTGGGCGATCCGCTCCGGCCGGAAGGTATTCTCGGTATCGATGAAGATGCATGAGCCGCCCAGTCCGCCGCACTCTTCGGGGAGCTGGCAGTTGACAGCAAGCTGGTGTACAATCTGGCTCTTTCCCGAACCAAACTCGCCATATAACTCGGTGATCGCCTGGGTTTCCACACCGCCGCCGAGGAGCTCGTCAAACTCCGGAACAAAGGTCCTGAGTTTCCGGACCTCCTGCCTCCTGAGCAGGACATCGGTACCGGTCTTGAACCCGCCGATATCCGCAATCTCACGGGCACCCTTGATCATCTTCTTCGCAGTCGCCTCGCCGATCTCGGCTGCCTCGGCGAGATCGACGGGAGAGGCGGTTGCGATACTTTCGACTGTGCAGTATCCGGCCTCACGGAGGCGGTCAGCGGTTGCCGGGCCGACACCCGGTACATCTTCTATTGCGATTTCTGGCATATCTTCTCACTTCCTTAATTTGAGATATACTCTGATATTCAAGCGGAGAGGTTATCAATGCCTGACCCCGGAGGGTGAAAGTGAAGGGTCAGTGAGGGCAGCTGCCCTCTCTCTGAGAAAACCGGGATCAACTGGAATCTGTTCGGCGCTATCCACAACGAGCCGTCGCCCCGAGACCCTGCCGGATATGCGGTAGCGGGTGGCAAGCAGAAGATCTGATGATTCAATCAGAAAGAGGTTCTTCCCATCCGAGAGTGCCATTCCCTCGGAGGTGAGGATGATCACCCCTTCGATCACCCGCTCTTCGGTCTCATCCGGAACCACCCGGATGGCACTCCCAAACCCGACCGAGAGTTCGACATCGCCGAACCGGTTCAGCCGTGCACCGGCATTGTAGATCTCGATCGTCTCACCACAGAAGAATGGTTCACGTGCACGATCCCCCCAGATCACAATCCTGAGCGGCCCTTCAATGAAGAGGTTTCTCACCCATGATGGCTCTCCCCGCCGGGTGGTAAACTGGCGGGGGGGATGGAGAGAGGTGATCGTTCCCCTGACAGAATAGATCCCCCGTTCCCGGACCTCAGGCGCTGGCGAGAAGGAGAACTGAATCGGATCATCCAGCAAGAGGATCCGTGTCTCATCCTGTGCAATATATTCAATACCTTCATCTGAGGAACGCCGCTTCGCACCGGTTATCCTGACGGATGCACCTTCGGAGATGCCTTCAAGAAGGGCGGGATCCCACGTGACGAACCGGGCGCAACCGGATGGATCACCGATGATCGCCTCCTGGATAGTCGCCTCCACACCATCCCGCCGGGTGAAGGTGCGGGGAAGATCAATCACAAGGATACGGGCATCGATATCAGCACTGGAGATGAATGACCGGGATTTTTCCTCGGAGATCGTGATCTCAACAGAGGTCTCCCTGACCGCAAGCGCATGCACTTCGGTCATCCGCCCTTTCTTCGGCCTCCCGATCACCTCGATGACGGTGCCTGCCTCAAGCTCTCTTACTCCGGCTGCCATCTCATCCCAGAGGACAAGAGGGATTGAGCCGGTACTGTCAGCGAGTTCGACCCGTGCAACACATCCCGACGATCCATCCTCGCGGGTAAACTCTTTTGGATCGGTGACCTGTATCACCTTTCCAAAGAATGAGACAAGGGAAGGAGAATTTGTGATCGCCTGAATCTTCTGGTGGCTCCTCCCAAGATCCTCAACGACGAGAAGTGCTGCAGCCGTCTCGTCGATCGCCCCGCCATGGGATGTGATCTTCTCCTCGATCCGCCGATCAAAATCTTCCTGTTTCAGAATATCATCGACAAGTGCGTAATGAAACCTCACAGTACACGCTCATTCCTGCTGCCACGATGGAACCTGCATGGTGGCACAGATATCATCCAGTGTCTCTCCTCTCCTGATCACTTCGGCACGATCCTCTTTCACCATCACCTCAGGGCATCGGGGACGCCCGTTGTACTGGGAGGACATGGCAAACCCATATGCCCCACAGTCGAGGACGGCGACGATATCGCCTGCATCTGGTGTTGGAAGAAGGCGGTCTGCTGCCAGAATATCTCCGGTCTCGCAGATCGGCCCTGCGATCGTCACGTCTTCCACTCCAATCTGATCTGCCTTGTTTGCCATGATCACCTCATGCCATGAATCGTACATGGCTGGCCTGATCAGGAGATTGAACCCGGCATCGACATTGGCAAATGTCTTGTATGCCCTTTTCACCGAGTTTACTTTCGTCAGCAGCACTGTTGATTCTGCCACAAGCCAGCGGCCGGGTTCGACCCAGAACTCGGGAGAGATTCCGATCTCGTTGATCCCCTCAATGAAGACTGGCATCACGGCTCGTGCGTACTCTTCCGGTGTCGGGGCGACATCGGTTTCCCGGTGGTATGGCACGCCAAGACCCCCGCCGATATCGAGGAATTCGAGTTTGACGCCAATATCGGTCACCTCGCCTGCCACCTTCGCCATGACGGCGGCGGCACGGGCAAATGGCTCGACATCAAGGATCTGGGATCCGATATGGCAGTGAAGTCCGACAGGGACAACATAGGGGGCATCGAGTGCTGCCTGGTATGCAGAGAGGATCTCTGCTGCCGGAATCCCGAACTTTGTGGTGGCAAGGCCTGTTGCAATCTTTGGATGGGTGGGAACCTCAAGTGCCGGGTTCACCCGGAACGCGATCTGGGCAGTCTTCTTCTGT
>NZ_JARVGN010000287.1 GCF_029762515.1 Methanocalculus sp.
GTCATTGACCATGATATGTACTCAATCGATATGCTCTCTGAGCGTCTTCTCGTCTTTGAAGGAGAACCCGGGAGAAGAGGTGCAGCATATGGCCCATTCTGGATGAAGCAGGGAATGAACCGGTTCCTTGAAAATCTTGGTATCACATTCAGGCGGGACAAAACCGGCAGGCCCAGGATCAATAAGATTGGATCCTTCCTGGATCGCGAACAGAAGTCGCACGGAGAGTACTACTATGCGACAGCATCTGATGATTGATCACAAAAAAAAGTAATAAAAGTATCAGATCTCAGAACGTGTTCCATCCGCACGCCGGATGGAGATTGTAAACCCTTGTGCCGGGCAATAGAGGACTGTTCTTCCTTTTGTTCCACCGACATCCTCTCCTTTTATTGAGATCCCCTTCACTTTCAGTCCTGCCCTGACAGCTTCGATATTCCGCTCGCCAATAGAGAGGTTGCCGCTGAAATTTGCAAACATCTGTGCTCCGCCAACGAGCTTTGCCTGAAGGGTTTTTGGCGAGCATCCCTTCTTCGAAAGCTCCTGAAGCAGGATCTCAATTGCGGTATCGGCGTACTTCCCGAGACGATCCCGCTTCCCTCCGCTCTCGGGAAGCATGATATGGGCCATCCCGCCGATGCCGAGTTTTGTATCATGGAAGATCAACCCGATACAGGATCCAAGCCCTATTGAGGTCATCGGCTCCGCTCCGGTATGGTAATCGCCGATGCCTATGACGATGGCTTTTGGATTGTATCGGTTTGATTCTTCATCCATTCAATATCTCCAGAGCCATTTAACTGGCATGTTTCTTGAGGAGGTTGTCCATAAGCTCAAGGATCTGGGAGAGGGTGTTCATCTCTGGCAGCATCACAAGATCGCCATTGATGGAATACTGGTCGCATGACAGTTTAGTGTGGAAGAAGACGACCTCGTTCACATCAAAGGCAACCTCGGCAAGGAGCTGTTCGATCGCAGCATGTGCCATGTCAACCACAAGAACCGGCGGAGAGGGGAGCATCACAACGCCAAGGAGCTCTGCTGTTGCATCGAGGAATGCAGAGACCATGATATTGCCGACCTCGTTCAATGCACTCTCATCCATCTCATTCAGCTCACGCTCCTCATCTCCCATGCCAAGCATCGTGTTGGTCATCCGTTTTGCAGAGGAGAGCGGCATGATAAATATCACATACCCTCCCTGGTCGAGTTCGCCCTGCATCTGGAATATGGAGAGAGCCGCTGTCTCATCAGTGACGTGTTTGTAAATATCTGCCAGATCGACAACCTCAACGAGAGGTACTGTCATCTCTATCTGGCCCATTAACATCTGCGAAAGCGTTGTTGCTGCATGGGATGCCCCGATGTTGCCAAGTTCGCCAAGCGCGTCCATCTGTGTGGGTGTCAGTAATGCCATAATCTACACCATTGTATTTACATCTAATACCGGAACAACATGCCCGTCTCCGAGGATGGTGATGCCGGAAATTCCCCGGATTACTCCGATAATCTTGCTGAGTGGTTTTACCACCACTTCCTGCTGCCCCTCGACAATATCGACGGCAATGCAGCATTTCTGCTTGTTATACTGTACGACGATGAGAATCTCTGATGAATCAGATCCGCCAAACATCTCTTCAAGCATGTGGAGAGGCAATACCTCATCCCGGAGAAGGATAGAATCCTGTGTCCCGATCCGGTGGATATTCTCCCGCCTCATGCTTGCCACCTCAACAATGGCACTGATCGGGACTGCAATCCTCCGGTTATTTAACCGGACAATCATCACCTCAACGATCGCCATTGTCGGTGGGAGCAGAAGTTCAAAGATTGATCCCTTGCCTTCATTGGTTGTTACACGAATGGTTCCTTTCAGTGATTCTATCGCACCCCTGACGACATCAAGGCCGACACCACGGCCGCTGATATCGGTGATGGTATCTGCGGTGCTGAAACCTGCGTGGAAGAGATAGCTGATTGCCTCCTCCTTCGTCAGCTGGTCTGCCTGATCCGGGGCAAGGATACCTCTTTCGATAGCTTTTGCCTTCACCTTCTCCACATTGATACCGGCACCATCATCCCTCAGCTCGATGATGACATTATCACGGTCACGGCGTGCAGAGAGCTGGACAAGCCCCTTCTCAGGTTTGCCAACCTCCTTCCGGCGCTCCGGGGATTCAATGCCATGATTGACGGCGTTCCTGATGAGATGGAGGAGGGGATCATTCAAGCCGTCCATCACACTCCTGTCAAGTTCGGTCTCCCCACCCTCCATGACAAAATTTACTTCCTTGTTATCATAGTGGGCAGTATCCCTCACAACACGTGGAAGGCGGTTGAAGATGTGATTTAAGGGGATCATCCGGATATCCATCATCAGGACCTGGAGATCGGAGACCGATCGATCGATCATGCTGATCGCCTCATCCATCTCCTTCATCTTGTTCTTCTCAGCTATCTGCTTGAGGCGGCCACGGTTTATCACCAGATCCTCAATCAGGTTCATCATCCGATCCAGCTGAAGGATATCGACCCTCAGGTTCTTGATCTCCCTGTTCTTGGCGTCATCCTTCTTTTTAGGTGCTGGATCGCCGCTTTTTGTGGGCGTGGAGGCCTTCTGCCTTCTCTGCTCGGCAGCATCCAGCGGGATGATATCGACCGATCGGATCTCCGGCACCATCGCCGCTTTCTTCAATGCCTCTGGATCCCTGTCTGTTGCGATCGTCAGCTGGAAGTTCGAATCAAAGAGACCGTCCTCGACAGCCTCACGCGGGGGATCGCAGCTGACGATCGTCCCGCACTCTTGAAGGCGGTCGAGGGAGATGCAGGCACGGAGTCCTTTCATCGCTGACTCTTCATCAACACTGATGATCATCTGGTAGAGAGGCAGGTTTTGTGTATCTGCCTGTTCTTCTGTTGAACCCTGGGTGACAATCTCCTCGACTGAGACATCGGCAACTTCTGTTCCTGATGCGGCTGAACGAAGTGCCTCAATGCCCGCATCACTCTCAATCACAATTGAAAGTATGCCGTCAAAGGGAGCATCCTCATCTTCAAGTTGGGAGAGTGGGGGATTGGTTCC
>NZ_JARVGN010000288.1 GCF_029762515.1 Methanocalculus sp.
TTTGCAGCGGGATCGCCCAGAAATCCCTCGATTAAGACGAGAGCGGACCTCTTCGATGCAAACCTCCCTGTTGCTGAGGCATGTATACAGCATCTTGGAGGATTTGGAGGGAAACTGATTATTGTCTCAAACCCGATGGATGTTTTCTGCTACTATTTCCAGAAGAAGCTCGGGATGCCGCAGGATGACTGTATTGGTTTTGGCGGGCAACTCGATTCGCGGCGGTTTGAGGTAGCGCTCGGAAGCCGCGGGATTGGCGGGCCTGCGTTTGTGATGGGAGAGCATGGCGAACATCAGGTACCCATCTTCTCTCATCTGGGCAGGGAGATGCCACTTCCAGAGCGGGAGGAGATCCTCGCAGAGCTAAGGGGCGCAAGCATGGAAGTTATCTCAGGCAAGGGCGGAACCGCATTTGGACCGGCTTCACACATCATCGATCTTGTACGGATGCTGAAGGGTGAGAAGAGTGAGATAATAACCGCTGCACTCTCCCTTGATGGTGAATACGGGTATTCCAACTGTGCAATGGGAGTTCCGGTTCGTGTCTCTTCGAATGGTGCAAAAGTGATCCCTGACTGGCCGATTGATAGATGGGAGAGGGAACAGCTTGATGAAGCCGGAGCATTCCTGGAGTCCCTCTGCCGGAGGCTTGATGTCTGATCTTGAGATAGCAGTCATCCAGGTTGAGTACAGCAATGCCCCGGGCGGCCCCCTGATCCATATCTTCGGGCGAAAGAGGGATGGATCTGCCGTGGCGGTGGATGTTACCGGGTTCCGGCCATATTTCTATGTCGCGGCAGGTGAGGCGGCACGGGAGAACCACCCTGACACCATTGAAGTCTCGGATATCCGGTCAAAAACAATCAAGGGCGAAGAGGTTGTCCGGCTCTATACGAGGCGGCCGGGAGATGTCCGTGATGTCCGTGAACGCTATCACCATTTCGAGGCTGACATACCCTTTGCCACACGGTTCATGATCGACTGCAATGTGACAGGCGGGGTGAGGGTGCCGGGAACAACTGTCGAGTATACCGGGGTTCTTCCCGCCGATGTTGATGCGCCTGCCCGCGTCTGTTTCCTTGATATCGAATGCGATGATTCCGAAGGCTTTCCTGAGCCGGAAAAGCAGCCGATCTTCTGTATCACCTGCTATGACTCCTTTGATTCCCGGTACACGACCTTCCTCCTGAGATCACCTGATGCGAAGACATCACCAGAGGGGGAAGTACAAAACGGCGGGTACGCAAACGGCTGCTTCTCTGATGCGATGCATACAATATGCTCCTATCCTGACGAGAGAGCGATGCTCAATGCCTTTACTGCACATATCAGGGACACAAACCCGGATATCATCAGCGGTTGGAATATCCTTGACTTTGATATCGCCTATATTACACGGAGGATGGCAACACTCGGGCTGAACCAAACCGATCTCTCCCGGCTGCCGGGCCAGACCGACCGGAATGCGATCCGCGGCCGTGTTGTCTTCGATCTCCTGACTGCATACAAAAAGATGCAGGGGTCACAGAAGGAGTCATACAGGCTTGATGCAATTGCAGAGGATGAACTCGGAGAACGGAAAGTCAGGTACACCGGAACAGTCTTTGATCTCTGGAAGATGGATCCGGTGAAGCTGATCGAGTACAATTACAAGGATGTGGAACTCTGTGTCGGGATCGATGCAAAGAACACGATTGTCCGGTTCTATCAGGAGATTGCACGCTATGTCGGATGCCCGCTCGATCGAACCCTGAACTCATCAAATGTCATTGATATCTATATCCTGAGAAAAGCATCAGGCACATTTGTCCTGCCCTCGAAGGGGAATGCAGCAGGGGATGAGTTTGAAGGGGCAACCGTCTTTGAACCGGCAACAGGAGTCCGGGAGAATGTGGTGGTGCTGGATCTGAAATCCCTCTACCCGATGGCGATGATGACACTGAATGCCTCCCCTGAGACGAAAGATCCGGCCGGTGAGATCAAGGCTCCAAATGGGATCCGGTTCAGACGATCTCCTGACGGACTTACCCGGAGCATCATATCGGAACTGCTCACCGAGCGGGATGAGAAGAAGCGTATCAGGAACACCTTTGAATATGGATCTGATGAGTACATCCTCTACGATCTCCAGCAGAATGTCCTGAAGGTGATCATGAACACCTACTATGGTGTATCAGGGTATTCCCGGTTCCGGCTCTATGATCGGGAGATCGGATCTGCGGTCACCTCTGTCGGACGGGCGATCATCCAGCATACACGGGATATCATTGACCAGAAAGGATACTTTGTGTTGTATGGGGATACTGATTCCTGTTTTGTCGAACTGCCGCCAACTGATCTGGAACAAACCATACTGATCGCCCGTGAGATCGAAGAAGAGCTCAATAAGAGTTTCCGTGCCTTTTCAGAGGATGTGCTGAATGCAGATACGCATTACTTCTCTATAAAGTTCGAGAAAGTCTATCGCCGGTTCTTCCAGGCAGGCAGGAAGAAGCGATATGCCGGACATCTCATCTGGAAGGAAGGGGCAACGGTTGACCAAATCGATATCGTCGGCTTTGAGATGCGGAGATCTGATTCGCCCCAGATTACAAAGGTCGTCCAGAAGACCGTGATGGAGATGATCCTCCAGGGTGCCGGGTTCGATTGCGTGAAGGAGTACCTCGGAGAGGTGATCAGGCATTATCGTGGCGGCCGCTGCTCGCTTGAGGATGCAGGGATTCCCGGCGGCATCGGCAAACATCTTCAGGATTATGATACAAAAGACGCACATATCAGGGGTGCAATCTACTCAAATACCTACCTGAAGACAGATTTTAAGAAAGGCAGCAAGCCAAAGCGTGTCTATATTAAAAATGTCACAAGCACCTACCCAAAGACCGATGTCATCTGTTTTGAATATCCTGATCAGGTGCCGCCGGAGTTTGTCATCGACTGGGAGACGATGCTTGAGAAGACAGTGAAAGGGCCGATTTCTCGAATTCTTGAAGGTCTTGGATGGGACTGGGATGAGATTGATCCCCGGAACACAACACTTGCGATGTTTGGGATCTCATAATCTCCGCCGCCGGAGTG
>NZ_JARVGN010000289.1 GCF_029762515.1 Methanocalculus sp.
CTGCCCTTCATCTGCGGGGTTACGCCCTCATCTGCGGGTGCCGTCTCGAGGGTTGAGATGGCCGGGAGGATCTCCTCCCGGATAGCCACGATCTTCGATTTCAAGAGGGTTTCCGCGAGCGTCCTGCTGTATCTCCCCTGAAAATGCCGAACCGCAATCATCTGCGAAAGGAAGATCAGGGCAAAGATCCCTATGTTGATGTGGACATCGGCTTCGGCAGATGTGAAACTGCCGTAGGTGATCCCGGGGAGGACGAGCGCTGCTATGAGAAGTATACCCGTGACGGTGATCAGGACAGCGGCGGTGAGTGCGAATTTCAGTCCCTTGCTCCAGGCTTCTTCATAATGCTCTTTGAAGGTGGAATGGATGCCGAGCACTTCCGAGAAAAAGCCACTGGAATACGGCTTCACATGCACAATCGCGATATAGAACACGATTAATGCAATGGACTGGACGGTGATGATGATGGAGGAGAACGCCTCGAACTGGCCGAAGACTGCCCAGCCTGCGAGTGCAAAAGCAGCGGAGAGGGCAAAGAGCATGAGAAAGCCCGGTGCCAGCGGCTGGCAGTTGATGAAGAAGAGGTTCCAGCCGAGTTCGAGGAGGTAGTTCCTCTGCCGGGTAAGCCCTTTGATCGTCTCGGTTGTGTCGGCAATACCGATGCTGCTTTTTCCGGAGGTCTCTTTTCCCGAAGCCTCTTTTCCCGAGGTCTCTTCGCCCGCGATCCCGTCCCGGCTCTTTCTCTCACGCACTGTGAGTTCCCTGACTTTGAGTTCCCTGATGTACCCTATATACATCTTTAAGTCTGCCATATCGGTCGGAAGCATGGTGAGGAAGGGGTTCACCATCAGGAATGTGAAGGACGCCATAATCCAGTACAGGTAGAACTTCCAGGTGAATGCAAACATGAGCCCCAGGTTGATTACGAGCGCCGCCCCGAGGATGAGCGAGGTATATCTAAGGCTCCATTTCGTCTCATCGAGGCGTTTCAGATCGTCTTCTGCGTTGCTGCAGATCTCTTCCGCTTCAGCCCGCGACAGTGTGAGATTCTGAAAAAACTCCTCACGTGAGATCTCCGGGAGATCTTCCTTATTGGGTCTTATGAATTTGTTCAGGTAGGGAAGTTCCATCAGGGATGGTTTCGTTACGATTGCTAATATAGGTGCATCTTCTGCACGAACCGGGGGGTGGGGGAGGAGCCGGTCTGCCGTTTTCATGCCCTCTGCGGTGGCCGGAGAGAACAGAGCATGACAGTATCGATGGTTATGCTGGATCAGCCACACTCAAATAAAGGTGCTTGGGAACCGATCCCGGTATCATACTCGGGCATATACAAGTTCGTGTTCCGCTGCCGGGTCGGACGAGTACTGGAATCCGGATTTGAATGTCTTTTCCTGTGGATCCAGGGTGATGGATTCCAACCTGTGATCGGAAGCGATACTCGATACAAGGTCATACGTTTGGTTTCCCCGGTACTCCCACGAACCCCGGTCCTGGACGTTATCCCTGTTGCCCATCATATCGTAATTGAACGTATACATCCCGTCCTCTTTGAATTCGTACCAGATCTTCGCACCGTTCCCCCGGTTGGTCTGTTCCCAGCGGCCGAGAACCGATGAATAATGTTCACTCCATTCCGTTCCCATCTCGTTTGTTTCCGCAGTCAGATGGTCTGCGATTATCCACCCGGTATAGGACTGTCCATCCGTTGTTCTGAGGGTAATACGGCTCCAGGTATCCTGCATCACTTTCTTCTCCCAGATGGTTGCAGAAAGATTTTCGCAGGCGGGGAATGTTGCTACTATTGTATGGTCCGCCTTCTCACCGATGTCGCCCGGGGATGTCCAGAGAATAACTTCTGGTATTTGGGATGAGTCAGCAAGCGCCGGATTAGCGATGCAGAGGTTCACCGACCCTTTTCCGATTGGTGCTGCCGGGGAACCTGCCGAAGTACACCCGGAGACCATGATTATTGACACTATAATGAAAAAACAGATTATTTGTCTCATAGGATTTGTCTCATCGTTTTATTGTAGAATTTAGGTAAGATAAAGTATGGTGTGTTTGGGTTCGGTGATCAAAATTGATCGTACATGATCGTATAATCGGACCTAGCGGGGTGCAGTATCGTAATAGAATCTCTGAGAGTTATCGTGAGTATCATACATATTGAGATCCTATTTCCTTTTTCGAATTGTCTGGGCATTGGAGAGATGCAGGGAGCGATTAAGCGAGCAATAGAGCAGAATCCCATTCATTCAGAGTGATTGATTCTTCGGGAGGGGAATGACCAGTTATTTATCCTTCTTTTCTTCAGCAATGATCTGACCAATCAATGCATTGTTCATGCTCTCGACGGCCCGGACTATCGGTGAGGAGGAATTGATCGAATACCGGGACTTCGAACGAACTCACTAACATCCTGTTTTCAGCATGAACTTCCCTCTGCACCAAAAACCAGTAGACAAATAGATCATTTTCCAACACTTTCCAATCGGGGAATTGTTCCTCGATTTTGTTCCAGAATATTATATTGTGTCGCTTTTCAAAGAGATGAACCATTTCATGATAGATGACATATGACATCTGACGTTCGGGTAGATACCTGAGAAGCATATTGACAGTAATATTACCGTTTCTACTGCAACTTGCCCATTTTGAATTCATGACCCGAAAAAAAACATTGTTTGGTTTTTTCCCCAAATCGTCTGAGTATTGATGTATGAACTCATAAACGATTGTCTTAAAATCAGTATCATACACTGTTCGGATTTCTTTGTCTTTAGAAGCCACCAGAGCATCATTAATGATTTTCTTTTTTTCTTCGATCCAAGAAGAATACCTGGAGAGGATTTTATCCTCGTCCTCGTCCTCAGGCAAAATGAGAAGAAGTTTTCCCGTTTTGAATTCCAAGCGAGGGTATTGGACGTTCCTGTAGACGACAGAGTAATCCTGCTCCATATAATCACCGTGAATTCCCATACTCTTTCACGCTGTCGATCAACATAACATAAAGGACATCAATCTCATCGATACTTTTTCCATGGTGCTTTCCATAGCGACGGACAAACTTG
>NZ_JARVGN010000028.1 GCF_029762515.1 Methanocalculus sp.
CGATGCCCTCAATCTGACGCCTGAAGAGGTGGATGGCAGGCGGTGCTATGAGCTGATCGGAAGAGATGAGCCCTGCGAGATCTGTGCAACAACAGAGGCGGTTGCTACAGGAAAAGCCGTGACAATCGAGAAGTTCGTCCCCGAAATGCAGAAGTACTTCCAGTGCACAAGCAACCCCGTATTCGGGGAAGATGGAAACCTGGAACTCGTCATTGAGCGGCTTCATGACATCAGCGATCAGAAAATGACAGAGGAGGCTCTCCGCAAGAGCGAGGAGAAGTACCGGACTCTGGTTGACAGGGCAAGCCAGATGCTCTTCCTCCACGATCAATACGGAGCAATCCTTGATGTCAACCAGAAGGCGATAGAGAGCACCGGGTACAGCCGTGAAGAGCTCCTTTCGATGAATGTCGCGGATATCGACCCCGATGTAGATCTGCATTCTTTTACACAATGGCTCTGGCAGGAAGCGCCACTTCTGGAGGAGAGGTTCTTTGAAACACGGCACAGGCGGAAGGATGGATCGATCTATCCCGCCGAAGTGCATGCATCAAGGGTAACTATTGCGGGCGAGACCTGCATCATGGGACTCGCAACCGATATTACAAGCCGCAAAGAGAGGGAGGCGGCACTTCAGGAGAGTGAGGGGAAGTTCCGTGGCATCATCGAGAATCTTCAGGATATCTACTACAGAACCGATGCAGATGGAATTGTCACGATGCTGAGCCCCTCGGCAGCCGGAATCTTTGGATATGATACACCGGATACCATGATGGGCAAGCCTGCCTCTGATTTCTGGGTATATCCTGAAGAGCGGAAGGAGATTTTAAGGCGTATTGCAGAGGAGGGAGGAGTGCGGGACTATGAGGTCACGCTCAAAAAGGCAGATGGAAGCCCCCTCCCGGTTTCAGTATCCTGCCGCCAGATCTATGATGGTTCCGGAAAACCAGCAGGAATTGAGGGAGTTATCCGGGATATCACCGAACGGAAAGAGGCTGAAGAGAGGATCAAAGAGAGTGAGGAGAAGTACCGGCTCATCGCAGATAATACCGCAGATACAATATGGATCGCTGATCTCAACCTCAAAATCCAGTATATCAGCCCGTCTGTCCTGAAGATGCGGGGATATACCCCGGAGGAGGTGATGGGGCAGTCCTTACAGGAGATGCTGACGCCCGGGTCATTTGAATCGGTACAGAAACAATTTGCCGCGGAGATGGCGCTTGAAGCTACAGGAAAGGCAGATCCGGAGAGGACGATTCACATAGAGTTTGAGAAGTACCGGAAGGATGGATCGACGATACTGGTTGAGAATGCGATCCGGTTCCTCCGCGATCATGATGGGCAGCCGACTGGTATTATCGGGGTATCACGGGATATAACCGAGCGGAAAGAGGTTGAGAAACTCATCAAACAATCCAATGATCGCCTGAAAACCGTCATTAACAGCATTGATGCTTTCATTTATATTGCTGACATGGAGACATACGAGGTTCTCTTTCAGAACGAACACGGGCGAAATGCCTGGGGCAATGTAGAAGGTGCTATCTGCTGGAAGTCCCTGCAACACGGCCAGGATGGTCCATGTCCGTTCTGCACAAATGATAAATTGCTTGATAAAGACGGGAAACCTGCCGGGGTATACATCTGGCAGTTCCAAAATACGGTAAATGGACGATGGTACGAATGCCGGGATGTGGCAATTCAGTGGATTGACGGACGCATTGTCCGGATGGAGATCGCAACAGATATCACCGAACGAAAAGAGGCTGAAGAGAGGATCAAAGAGAGCGAGGAGAAGTACCGGCTCATCGCAGATAATACCGCTGATAATATCTGGATCTTTGATATGGACTTTTCGCTCCGGTACATCAGCCCCTCGGTTCTCTCGATGAAAGGCTTCACCGTGGAGGAGTCGCTCGCACAGACTATCGAAGAGGTGATGACTCCTGCATCATATGCAGCACTTCGGGATCGGTTTAATAAGGAGATGGAAGCCGAAGCATTAGGTACCGCTGATCCGGACAGAACCGTATCATTTGAGACTGAAGAATACTGCAGGGACGGATCGACAATACTGGTTGAGAACTCGACACGGCTGCTCCGGGATGAGGAGGGGAAGCCTGTTGGAATACTC
Organism: Methanocalculus sp.; assembly: GCF_029762515.1. Classification (GTDB taxonomy): domain Archaea; phylum Halobacteriota; class Methanomicrobia; order Methanomicrobiales; family Methanocorpusculaceae; genus Methanocalculus. The sequence goes on from NZ_JARVGN010000028.1 coordinate 2,138, forward strand.
GGAGTATCACGTGACATCACGAAACGAAAGGAGATGGAGAGAGCCCTCAAAAGCCAGCTTGACCTGATCGAAGGGCTCTTTGAGAGCCTCCCGCTTGGAGTGATCATCTTTGATACAGGCGGGACGATACTCCGCATGAACAGGGGAGTTGAGGAGATCACCGGATATTCTGCTGAAGAGATTCCGACTGTGGGGGATTGGTTCGTCAGGACATACCCGGATCCTGCTTACCGGGATGAAGTGATCGCAACATGGGAAAGTGATAAAGAAGGGGAGGTCAGGAGCCGTGAATTTAAGGTCACCTGCAAGGATGGCACGATAAAGGATATCGAATTTCATGCAGTATTTCTCACAGATGGCAGGATCATTGTGACGATCTCAGATGTGACAGAGCGGAGGAGAGCGGAAAAAGAGAAAGAGAAGAATGAATACCGCTTTTCGATCATGGCAAACCAGAGCCGTGCCTATACCTGGGAGATAGATGCAGAAGGCCTCTATACTTCAATCAGTCCGGAGGCGGAGGCGATAACCGGGTATAAGCCAGAAGAGATCGTTGGAAGAATGCATTTTTACGAGCTTCATCCAGAGAAAGAGCGTGAGGGATTCAAACAGAGAGCAATGGGGATCATTGCCAGAAGAGAGACCTTCACAGAGTTTGAGAATTATGCTCATAAAAAGAATGGTGAGACCATCTGGGTCAGCACAAGCGGCATTCCAATTGAGGACGATTCAGGCTGCCTTATTGGATACTGGGGAACAGATACCGATATCACTGAAAGAAAACTCTCAGAAGATGCCCTGCAGATGGCAAACAAGAAACTCCAGATACTCGCGAGTATCACCCGCCATGATATACAGAACAGGATCATGGCTCTTCTGGGATATCTCGATCTGACAAAGATGGAGATTGATGATCCAAGGCTATCTAAGTATCTGGGTGAGATAGAGAGAGCAGGGAGTGATATCCAGCGGCAGATTGAGTTCACCCGCACCTATCAGGAGCTCGGTGTGGAGAGGGCGGCATGGCATGCTATTGACGATCTCCTCTCTCCGATATCCGGTTCAGAGCTGCCTCTTATTGCTGATTGCACCGGATACCAGGTACTTGCCGATCCGATGATCGAGAGGGTCTTTTCCAACCTGATGGATAACACCATCCGGCATGCCCATGATGCAACAAGAGTCGGATGCCGGTGCGAGGAGCGGGACGGGCAGCTTGCGATCATCTGGGAAGATGACGGGGCAGGCATTCCTGACGACCAGAAAGAACGGATCTTCGAACGGGGGTATGGAAAGAATACAGGACTTGGGCTCTTCCTCTCACGGGAGATCCTGGCAATCACCGGAATTACGATTGAAGAAACCGGTGAATATGGAAAAGGAGCGAGATTTGAGATGCTGGTTCCAGCCGGGGCCTGGCAGAAAAGTGATGCAAGGTCCTGATTTTCTTTTAGAGCCTGATCGGTGAGAAGGTATTTTCACCCTTAATGCTCATCATAGAGTAGAGATGACATCCACCGGGGCTGAGGTACAACCAATTTCTGTTCTCTATGTAGATGACGAGCCTTCACTCCTCGATATAGGGCAGCTCTTCCTTGAGCGGACAGGAGGTATCAGGATCACAACGGCAGCGGATGCAGAGGTGGCGATCCGGCTCATTGATGAACACCGATTTGATGCGATCGTCTCGGACTACCAGATGCCGGGGATGGATGGGATCGCGTTTCTCAAACACCTGAGGCAGTCGGCCAATACAATACCGTTCATCATATTCACCGGAAAAGGCCGGGAGGATGTTGTGATCGAGGCCTTAAACAGCGGTGCGGACTTCTACCTCCAGAAGGGCGGCGATCCAAAGTCCCAGTTTGCCGAGCTTGCCAATATGATCCGTTCCGCTGTTGCCCATAAGAATGCTGAAAAGCTCGCTAAAGAGACAGAAAAACGGCTCTATGATATCATACAGTTCCTCCCTGACCCCACCTTCGCTATTGATTCCAAAGGTATTGTGATCGCATGGAACCAGGCGATTGAGGAGATGACCGGCGTTCCTGCAGGCGATATGATCGGGAAGGGCAATTATGAGTATGCAATCCCCTTTTACGGGGAACGCCGCCCCTTGCTGATCGATCTCATCTCCTTTTCTGATGAGGAGCTTCTGCGATCAAAGTATGCATCAGTCACACGGGAACGGGATGTACTGATTGCAGAGACCTCCCTGCCACGGCCGCTGGGAAGGTATGCTGTCCTTGCAGGCAAGGCATCCCCACTCTATAATGAGAGCGGGGATATCGTCGGGGCGATCGAGACCATCCGGGACAACACAGAACAGAGGCGATCAGAAGAGGCACTTCAGGAGAGCGAGGAGCGGTACAGGCTCACGCTGGATGCTGCCAATGACGGGATCTGGGACTGGGATTATAACACGGGAGACGCCTTCTTCAGCTCACGCTGGTATACAATGCTTGGGTATGAACCGGATGAGCTACCGGGATCCTATGCAACGTGGAGATCGCTCCTTCACCCCGGGGATCTTGAACGGGCTGAAGAGTATATCCAGAACCATATCCGGGAAGGAAGAGGGAGTTTCCGGCTCGAGTTCCGGATGCAGACAAAAGATGGCGGATGGAGATGGATCCTTGCCAGGGGAAAGATCGTCAACCGTGATGAAGAGGGGAGACCTCTCCGCCTCCTTGGAACCCATACCGACATAACAGAGCAGAAGGAGGCAGAGAAAGCATTACAGAAGAGTGAACAGCTGTACAGGCTGATCACCGAGAATATGACCGAGACGATCTCGATTCTCGATCTCTCACTCAGGTTTACCTATGTCAGCCCGTCTGTTGAATCCCTGAGAGGGTTTTCTGTGGATGAGGCTGTAATACAGTCTCTTGGGGAGGTGCTGGCACCGGAATCCCTCATGAATGCAATGCAGGTGTTTCAGGAGGCAATGGAGCGTGAGGCTGCCGGAGAACCGGTTGGTGTTGTCAGCCTTGATCTTGAGACATATAGAAAGGATGGATCAAGCATCTGGGTGAATAATACCATGACCTTCATCCGTGACAGCGACGGGATTGCCACTGCCATCCTCATTGTGGGCCGCGATGTGACAGAGATGAAGAGAGCTGGGTTTGAAGCGGATAGGAACAAGAGGCTTCTCGAAGCGATGCTGGATGGCATCCCCGATATCGTCGGCCTCCAGCTCCCCGATCATACCATTGTCAGGTACAATAAGGCAGGATACGAGATCCTGGGCCTGAGACCTGAGGAGATTCAGGGCAGGAGATGTTATGAGATCATCGGACGGAGCAGCCCCTGTGAACTCTGTGCCACCACACAGGCGGTTCTCTCGAAGAAGCAGGAGACAGTCGAGCGGTATGTCCCGGAGCTTGGGATGTTCATGGAATGTACAAGCAACCCGGTCCTTGATGAGAACGGAGAGATTGAGCTTTTAATCGAAGTCCTCCATGATATCACAGAACAAAAAGAGGCAGAGAAGGCGCTTCTGGAGAGCCAGCAGAAGTTCAAGTCCCTCTTTATGAATATGATCGAGGGATCAGCCCTCCATGAACTCATCTACAGTGAGGATGGAATACCAGAAGATTATCGGATCATTGAGATCAATTCTTCGTATGAGAGGGTACTTGGAGTCAGGTGGAAGGATACCATCGGGAAGACAGGGCGGGAGATATACGGTGCCGGTGATCCGCCTTATCTTGAAGAGTATGCAGGTGTGGTCCGGTCTGGAGAACCGGTAATCTTTGAAACCTACTTCCAACCCCTGAAGAGGCACTTCATCATCTCGGCATACCGGACAGGGGAGGGCAGGTTTGCCACAATATTTGAAGATATCACCGAACAAAAGCTCGCTGAAGAAGAGCTTCTATTGAAGGATGCTGCCGTTCACGCATCATTAAACGGCCTTGCCATCACCAATCTCTCCGGAGATATCACCTATGCCAATCCCGCATTCCTTTCAATGTGGGGAGCATCGGATATCAACGAGGTAATCGGCAGATCCATCCTCTCCTTATGGATGATAGAGGAGAGTGGGCAGGAGATAGCCGATGCAATCCTGGAAGCGGGCAGCTGGTCGGGTGAGGTGTCCGGAACCAGAAAAGATGGATCAGAGATCATCCTTGAGCTTGCCACAAGCCTTGTCCGTGATGCTTCTGAAACTCCTATCGCTATGATGGGCTCCTGTATCGATATCACCGGTCGAAAGAGAGAGGAGAAGGCGCTTCAGGCCGCCAACAAGAAACTCCAGATCCTCTCCAGTGTCACCCGGCACGATATCCTGAACAAGATCATGGTGATTGACGGCTATATCTGGCTGAAGAGAGAGAAAGAGGGTGAGCAGCAGGATATGTACCTCGCTGATATTGAGAAGGCGGTCAAATCGATCGAACGGCAGATCGAGTTTACCCGCCAGTATGAGAACCTGGGGGTGCAGGCACCCACCTGGCTTTCGATCGCCAGTTTAATCGAGGTGATTGATGATGGCCGGCTACCCATCATCCGGCATCTCTCTGATGAAACCGCCGTCTTTGCCGATCCGATGATCCAGAAGGTCTTCGAAAATCTCATGGAGAATACCCTCCGGCATGCCGAAGGGGCGAGCCGGGTGGAGATCCGGTGCGAAGAGCGGGATGGCCGGCTCGCCATCATCTGGGAGGATGATGGGCCGGGTGTTCCTGACGACCAGAAGGAGCGGATCTTCGAGCGGGGTTTTGGGAAGCATACAGGCCTTGGGCTCTTTCTCTCACAGGAGATTCTGGCGATCACCGGGATTATGATTGCCGAGACCGGGGAATATGGGAAAGGAGCAAGGTTTGAGATGCTGGTGCCTGAAGGGGGATGGCGGCAGGGATAGACGGAGGCCCGGAGCCCACCTTTCTCAGTCTCTCTTACGCCGCATCATCAGCCCTGATATCGGTTATATCCTCAACTGAACAGAGTATGCAGGGCCTGTCATCTATCGTGACAAATGATGAAGAGAGGCGGCAGATGCAGATCTCGCCGGACCGTCTCCGGCAGCAGAGCTCCATGCCCCTGACCTGCCTGCCTTCCCTGACTGCCGAGTAAAAGGTATCCCATTCAAAACCGGGTACAGGAAGATCAAGTTCTTCCACAGTCTTTCCGATCACCTCATCCCGCAAGTACCCGAAACTCTCCTCAAACATATCATTGACATCCAGAAAGACCCCGCCTTCAAGGGAGACGACCGCCAGTGAGACCGGGGTATGCTTAAAGAGCATTCTCAGCCTCTTTTCGGATTCTTTGAGTGCATTTTCAGCCTCAATCTGTCCGGTTATATCCCGTACTGAAAGGAGGACTGCGGGTAGATCTCCAAATTCAATGAGATTGCCAACACATTCGATACGTCGCTCATTCCCTTTGAGTGTTTTGATCCGGTACTTCAGATCAAAAGGCTCATACCCGCTTTGTATTTTGGCAAGAGCGGAAACAGCACTCTCCCGGCCCTCGGGGGAGATGATGAAATCAAGGGCATTCATCCTGCCGCTTGTATCAAGATCCTCTTCACTCTCGATGATATCGGCCGCCCGCGGGTTGGCAAAGAGGATCTTTGCATTGAAATCCACGATGATGATCCCTTCGTTTGACTGTTCCACCAATGTCCTGAATATCTCAGTACTTCTCCAAAGTGCAGCTTCTGCCTGTTTCTTCCCAATCGCGTACTCGATCTTCTTCCGGAGCTCTGCAAACAGGGCAACTGATCCCCCGGTTTTCTGGATATAGAAATCTGCGCCAGAGTTTAGGGCGTCGATCACCACTTCCTCCCTTCCCCTCCCGGTGAAGATGATGAAGGGAGTCGAGCTATCCATCTCCCGGAGATACTGGAGCAGCGAGATACCATCCATACGCGGCATCTGGTAATCTGACACAATTGCATCGAACTGCTGCTCCCTGAGGAGGAAAAGAGCTTCCTCTGCGTTGTCTGTGACAGTTACTAAAAAAACCCCTGATTCTTCCAGAAACTGCTTTCCCACATCCAGGAGAGCGGGTTCGTCATCCACGAGGAGGATCCGAAAAACCGGTTTACCGGCAGGCGGCATATAAGAAAATACGGGTATAAGACCATAACTGTTCCGATATGGATATTTGAATTCATTGAAGACGATCTTCTCATCCGGACTTATAGTATACTGAAAGTTTTTCCGGCTTTTTCTTATAGTATACTATAAATCGCTCAGGAGGAATGAAGCGAGATAAACAGTCAGGCTTCATAGGAGCAAGGAAAGAGTCTTAATACTATAAGGAGGGATATTCCAGAAATCACCAATCCAATAAACGTTTACTAAATTTGTCGTACAATGGAGTGGTATGATGCATCAGGTACATGAGAGCAGTGGAGATTATATCCAGGATCTCTATGACACCCTGCATGGAAAGAGACCGGATATCGACATATTTCAGCTCTCCTATCTCTATGCAACTACAGACTTTAATAGTCTCATGCATTTTGAAGAAGACGGGTACAAAGCCGGTATCCTCCTTCAGCATATAAGGAACGAGAGAAAACGGCTGCGAAAGGTAAAAAGACGGAAACAATTCTTCACGATTCTTGATTCCACCCTTAAAACCGGTATCCTCGACAGACTGAAGCAGCGTGAGTTTCTGTTGGCCGAGGAACGTATCTATCGTTTTGCGACAATGAGGGATCTGGGTGCGGTAGCAGACCATATCTTCGAGATGAACGAGATGAACAACTGGGCATATACTCTCTTAAACGGCAATGATGACAATTATCTTTCCCTCCTTGATTCACCTGAAGAGTTCACGGCTATTGCACAGTATTTCTGCAAGACAGATGAAAAAAAGCCGTTTGAATGGCTCTATTCTTATATCCTTGAGATTATCGACTGTTGCCCAAAATCATATCTGGAAGGCGGAATATTCGGCAAATGGATGAGATCAATATTTGGAGTCTTCTTCTTTGCAAAAGCTGTTGGAAACACGCATTGGGATACTATTTCACACCTGGCGGGCTATTTTGCCACAACATACCTCTTTGACGATATTATTGATGATCCGGGATACCAGGATGAAGAAAAAGAACACTACTTCACAAACGTCCTTACCCTTCTCCGAAGCGAGAGCTCCGGGAAGCTGCATTACTCACAGGATCCGGTAATGGCCATATCTGAACGGGCTTTTACCGGGATCCGCGAACTGCTTGATAAAGAAAGACTCAAAATGGTTGCCCGGTCCTATGAAGCAATCGCACAGGCGACATATATCGGATCCAACTGGCAGTATACAACACCTCTGACGGGCACAACACTCTATGCCATTGCGGCGATCAAAGCAGCATATACCCGGATTATACCGGCAATTCTTGCAGGACACCCTATTGACAGGATCTTCCTCTCCCACTGCATGAAGGCAGGGCTTATCTATCAGCTGACGGATGAACTCCGTGATATATGCGAAGATCTTGAAGAAAAGCATGTAACCCCCTTTAATTACTATTGCCATGGTTGTGTGCCCCAGGATATTCACCCAATCCATGTATTATGTATCGCTGTGAGCAGATTATCAGAAATAAATAGTGCAGAGATCCCGGATGCATATGACCTCTGGGTGCTTCGGATCTCACATGCTCTCCGCCTGTTCTATCTCAAGTCCGGTAGAAAAGAGATGAAAGAGATTTTTCGTGATATGGAATTTCCTGTCGATCAACTGACCGAAGAACTTGCAAAGCTTGGGGATTGTGCTGAAGAGATCATTGATATTGAAGCTGAGGCTTCAAAGATGTACTCTGATATTGCAGTTTCAATGCGTGGTGGCTGGACAAAAAAACCGGTCTATGGGCATTGAACACAGCGGTAAGCCACCGAATGAAACAGCATGATAGAAAAACTGCTGAAAAG